>JAUNVH010000017.1 GCA_030537765.1 Tissierellia bacterium
CATCGCCTTGCCAAGGCGAGGGTCGCGAGTTCGAATCTCGTCTTCCGCTCCATATTGGCACCGTTAGCTCAGCTGGATAGAGCGTCTGACTACGGATCAGAAGGCCAGGAGTTCGAATCTTCTACGGTGCACCAAAAAGAATCGCTATTTATTTTTATAGCGATTTTTTTGATTTCAGATTTATTTTAACATTTTTTTATAATTAGATTTATATAAGGAGAAAGATTTTCAATTATTAAATCTTTCTTAAGCGTATCAAAATTTAATTAATATTAGTTGATTTAGTAGAATTATTTTACATAGTATTATATAATACTATAACGAGGTGTAATATGGGAACTGATATGATTATGAACTATTCGCTCCCACCTTTGACCAATATTATTAGAATATTAATAGCAATTTTTTTAGTTTTTAGTATATATTATTTGATAAATATTGGCAATAGGTATTTAGAGCGATCGAAAAGAGTAAATTTTAATATTAAGAGAATATTTAAAATTATTGCCCTGATTGTGTTTTTATATTTGATTCATAAAATATTCCAACACTTTACAATTTTAGGCAAAGTTGTAACTATTTTCTTTAGTGCAGCAATTATAGCTTATGTATTAAATCCTTTAGTTGAAATGATGGAAGAGAAAGGCTTTTCTCGCAAGCTTTCAATTATAATTATCTATGCCAGCATCGTTTTAATTTTTGCAATTATAATTATGCTATTTGCTCCAAGGACTGCCAAAGAGGTAAAAAATTTAGCAGTTGAGATGCCTAGCTATATTGATAGGACTGTGGAATTTGTGTCTAATTTAAACGATAAACTCGTAGAAATTTTAGGTTCGAGTTCTGAAAATATTGCTAACGAGGTCTCTAAAAATATAACTGAAATAGGAAAGCAACTTCAGGTTAAGCTTTTAGATTTTATAAGCGGTGCAACGCAAATTGTAACGGCCTTTCTTGGTAAAGTTGTCACTTTCTTCTTGATAATGATAGTAGCTTTTTTCTTTATTGTCGACAAGGATTTTTATTTAGAAAAAATTAAATCAATTATACCTAGTAAGTATGAAGATGATATTTACGATCTTGGAAACAGTATTAATAAGGCATTGTATGAATTTGTAAGAGGACGGCTGCTGATGGCTGTTTTCGTCGGGGTTGCAACGACTATTGTGCTTTTAATTATGAGAATTGAATTTGCACTTGTCATTGGAATATTGACTATGATTTGCGATATTATTCCTTATATTGGACCATTTATCGCATTTACGCCTGCATTTTTGTTTGCGCTTTTAGATTCTCCTATGAAAGCACTGTGGCTTACAATATTTTTCGTCTTAATACAATGGGCTGAAAATAATATTTTGGGACCTAAGATTTTAGGAGATTCGACAGGTTTGCCTCCACTTGTAATTTTCTTTACAATAATTATAGGTGGTGGAATATTTGGCGTCTGGGGAATGGTAATTTCGGTTCCTCTACTTGCTATAATGATAATTTTGGGGAAATTTGCATATGCTAAGTATAAAAAATTTGGCGTAGAAGATAAAGAAATAGACAAATTTAAAACTGGACGGTTTTAAATTTATATTTAAGATATATTTGAGGTGTATGTGTTGAAAAAACTAGGTTTGCATGAAATTAGAGAAGAGTATTTAAAGTTTTTTGAAAGTAAGGACCATTTGAGAGTTCATTCCTATTCGTTGATTCCGAATAATGATAAATCTTTATTGTTAATTGGGGCAGGAATGGCGCCTTTAAAAAAATATTTTACGGGTGAAGCTACTCCTCCAAATACGAGGATGACTAGTTGTCAAAAATGTGTTAGAACTGCTGATATTGAAAATGTTGGGCGTACTGATAGACATGCTACATTTTTTGAGATGTTAGGTAATTTTTCATTTGGAGATTATTTTAAAAAAGAAGCAATTAGATGGGCATGGGAATTTTTGACTGTTAATTTAGAAATTCCTGAAGAAGTTCTTTGGGCGACTGTATATTATGAAGATGACGAAGCTTATGAGCTTTGGCAATCTGAAGTAAATTTACCTAAAGAGAGAATTGTAAAACTGGGCAAAGAAGACAATTTTTGGGAACTCGAAGTGGGCCCATCAGGTCCTTGTTCTGAACTTCATGTAGATCGTGGAGCTGAATATGGCTGTGGTGATCCAAATTGTAAACCAGGTTGTGAATGTGACCGATTTATCGAAGTATGGAATTTAGTATTCACTCAATTTGACAAAGATGAAAATGGCGAATACCATCCATTGTCACATCCTAATATTGATACTGGAATGGGGCTTGAAAGACTTGCAACGATTTTAGAAGAAACGGACAATATTTTTGAAATCAAAGCTATTAAAGAAATAATAGAAAAGATTGAAGCTATAACTGGCTATAAATATAAGACGGATCCTCAAAAAGACGTGTCTGTAAGAGTCATAACTGACCATGTAAGAGCAATGACCTTTATGATTTCAGATACTATACTACCTTCTAATGAAGGAAGAGGTTATGTGCTTAGAAGACTTATTAGAAGAGCAGCTAGACATGGTCGTTTGTTAGGCATCAAGGAGCCATTTTTGTCGGACGTTTCAGATGTCGTTATAAATTCATGGGATACAGAATATCAAGAATTAAAAGATAATGAAGATAGGATTAAAGAAGTTATACTAAATGAAGAGAGAAAGTTTTTAGAAACTTTAGAACAAGGTATTAATATACTTTCAAATTATATTAAAGATATGAAGGCAAAAAATTCTAAAGTTTTATCGGGAGAAGATGCATTTAAATTATATGACACCTATGGATTCCCGCTCGATTTGACTAAAGAAATTTTGGACGAAGCAGGTCTATCTCTAGATGAAGTGGGCTTTGATGAACAGATGCAAATACAAAGAGAAAGAGCCAGAACATCCAGAAATGATTCTGAAAATATTGGCTGGCACTCTAGTTCTTTAGATGCAGCTTATAATGGCATTGAAACAGAGTTTGAAGGCTATTATAAATATAAATTAAATGCAAAGATTGAAGGCATAATCGTAGATAATGAAAGCCTTAATGAACTAGCAGAAAACAAAACTGCTATTGTCTTAACTAATATAAGTCCGTTTTATGCTGAAGGTGGCGGACAAATTGGAGATACTGGGATTATAAAATCAGATAATTTTGAATTTGAAGTCACAGATACAATTAAAGGAAATAATGGAGAAATACTACACATAGGAAAGTTGACTAATGGCATAATGAAAAAGGGCGATGAAGTATCGATGCATGTTGATGAAGAGAGAAGACGCGCTATTATGAGAAATCATAGTGCGACTCATCTATTGCACCATGCCCTTAGAGAGGTATTAGGCAAGCATCTTCACCAAGCAGGAAGCGAAGTTACTGACAAAGGTTTTAGATTTGACTTCACTCACTTTGCACCCGTTTCTAAAAGCGATTTATTAAAGATTGAAAAGCTTGTAAATAGTTATATTTTCGATGCAAGTGAATCGGTCGTTTCTTATAAGAGTTTAAAAGAAGCTATGGAAGAAGGAACTATAGGACTTTTTGAAGATAAATATGGCGATGAAGTTAGAATTGTTGACTTTGGCGGCTTTTCTAGAGAACTTTGCGGAGGTTGTCATGTCAATAATACTTCCGAGATTGGAATTTTTAAAATACTTTCAGAAAGTGGTATATCATCAGGAGTAAGAAGAATCGAAGCTATTAGTGGCACAAATGTATACGATTATTTAAATGATTTAGAATACACAATTGATAGCGTTTCAGATACATTAAAAGCAGATAGAAATAATTTATTAAATAGATCTGAACAAATTTTAGAAGAAAATAAAAATCTCAAAAGAGATTTACAAAAGCTCGAAAAAGAGCAATTAAAATCTGAATCGGATGAAATTTTACAAAAGATAATAAAGATTGGTAAGATTTCAGTCTTGACTGAAAGGTTTAAAGAGCATAATGTTGATAGCATGAGAGAACTTGCTGATAGAATACGAGATAAAATTGAAGATGTTGTGATTCTATTTGCTTCTGAAAATGCTGGTAAGATAAATTTAGTATCTGCATGTTCTAAAAATTTGACAAAAGAAGGATTTAGCGCAGGTGAACTTATTAAGACGGCTGCTAAAATTACTGGCGGAGGTGGAGGCGGTAGGCCAGATATGGCTACTGCTGGCGGAAAAGATGCAAATAAGATCGATGAAGCTTTAGATTATGCTTATGAATATGTTAAAAATAAACTGCAATAGCGTAATTTTTGTGATATAATTGATTTTACGGAGGTGTTACCATGAGTGATAGATTTTCAGAAACGATGAAATATGAAAAGATTACCGATTCTCAAATATCTATGAAAGAGATGTTAAAAACGGTTTACGATGCATTGAATGAAAAGGGATATGACCCTTATGATCAGATTATAGGCTATATTCTTTCCGGTGACCCTACTTACATTACAAGTCATAATAATGCAAGAAATATGATAAGGGACATAGACAGAGAAGATCTACTAAAAGAATTACTAAGTTTTTATTTAAGATAACGAATTTTAGAGATGGGCGTTCGTCCGTCTCTATTTTAAAGTATGGTGAAATTTTTGGATAAACGTATGATGGGTCCTGTTGAAGTTTCACGTCTTTGTTTTGGAAGTTTGACGATGACGCCCTCGCAAGGAAATTTAAGCCATAAAGAGGGCGCTAATTTAATTATAAATGCTTTTGAAAGAGGAGTGAACTTTTTAGACACGGCTGAATATTATGAAAATTATGAATACATAAGGCTTGCGCTTGAGTCTATCCCAAGAGATGAATTTATTATTGCGACAAAGACTTATGCATACGATGTAAATGGAGCCAAAAAAGCATTTGAAGATGCTTGCAAGGCTTTAAATACTGATTACATCGATATCTTTATGTTGCATGAGCAAGAAGATATAAATACATTAAATGGACATTATGAAGCTTTAGAAGAGCTTTTCAGATTGAAAGAATTGGGGTATATAAGAGCAGTAGGGATATCGACTCATAAAGTTGCGGCTGTAAGAGCTAGTTTAAAGTTCAAAGAAATTGAAATAATACATCCAATGATAAATTATAAAGGGCTTGGAATTTTAGACGGCACAAAAGATGAAATGCTTGATGCAATTAAAGCTGCCCATAAACAGGGAATCGGAATTTACGGCATGAAAATATTAGGCGGAGGGCATCTGATAGATACTGCAGAATATGCCATCAACTGGGCCCTAGATCAAGAATTTTTAGATTCGATTGCCTTAGGAATGCAATCTGAGGAAGAGTTAATTAGTAATATTTGCCTTTTTGAGGGCAAAGAAGTTCCTGAAAGCGTAAAAGATAAATTAAAAACTAAAAATAGAACTATTGAGATTGAAGATTATTGCACAGGCTGTGGTAAATGTGTCAAACGTTGCCAAGCAAATGCAATTGATATAATTGGCGGTACAGCACATATTAATGAAAAATGTATTTTATGCAGTTATTGTGCTGCTATCTGCCCTGAATTTTGTATAAAGGTATATTAATGAATGAAAGAATATTAGGCTTAGATGTAGGTGATGTGCGTATTGGAGTTAGCGTATCTGATCCCATCGGAATTATGGCCTTAGGTGTTGACACCATAAATAGAACGAGCAATAAATATGCTTATGAAGAAATTGAAAACTACATTAAACAATATAATGTAAATAAAATAGTGGTAGGTATGCCCTATAATATGGACGGAAGTTTATCTGAGCAAGGAGAAAAGATAAAAAAATTTGCGACTAAGCTTGGAAATAAAACGGGTATCGATATAATTTATTTTGACGAAAGGCTGACGAGCAAAAGTGCCGAAAGAATATTAATAGAAGGCGATATCAAAAGGGCCAACAGGAAAAAATATATCGATAAAATTGCTGCTACTATTATACTTCAAACATATTTAGATTCTCGTGTATAAAGGAGGATACGATGCATAAAGAAATATTCACCGATGAAATGGGAAATGAGATTGAGTTTACTATTAAAGCTACTTTCAAATTAGATGATCAAGACTATATTGTCATGATCCCGACTGAAGAAATAGATTCTCCAACTTACATTCTCAGGGTGGAATATGATGAAGACGGAAATGAAGTTTTTGTTGGTATTGATGATGAAGAGTTGTCAGAAGCCTCTAAGGCTTACGAAGAACTAATGCAAGATGAGATACAGTGAGGTAAGAGAATGGAAAAAATTACACAAAGTACGAAAGAAATTTTAAGAAGAAATGGCTACAAATTTACGCCACAGCGAAAGACAATAGCAGAGTTTTTATATAATACTCAAGGTAGGCATATGACTTCGGAAGAGATTTATAACGAACTTTCGCCAAACTTTCCTGATATTGGAATTGCGACTGTATATAGAACGATGCAATTGTTTGAAAAATTGAGAATTGTATCTAGATTGACATTAGATGACGGCATAAGTAGATATGAATTAAATGATTTGAGCGGAGATAGACATAGCCATCACCATATGATATGTCTAAAATGTGATAAAATTTTAGAGTTTCAAGAAGATTTATTAGACGAATTAGAAAGAAATATTGAAAATGAATTGAACTTTCATATTGTCGATCATAGTGTGAAATTTTATGGTCTATGCAACGAATGCCAGCTCAAAAAGTAGTATGGAGGAAGAATGAAAAATCAGAATAAATTGAAAATTATTCCTTTGGGAGGTATAAAGGAGATTGGCAAAAATATTACAGTGATTGAATATCGCGATGATATTATAATTGTCGATTGTGGACTTACCTTTCCAGAGGATGAAATGCTCGGTATCGATATTGTGATTCCGGATTTCCAATATCTTGTCGAAAATAGACGAAAGATAAGAGGATTGGTATTAACTCACGGACATGAAGATCATATCGGGGCGGTTCCCTATGTCTTAAAACAGATAAATATGCCAATATATGGCACGAAATTGACATTGGGACTCTTAGAAAATAAATTAAAAGAACATAAAATTAGTAGAGATAATTTAAATGTTGTCAAGCACGGAGATACTATTAAGCTTGGGAAAATGGAAGTAGAATTTATAAAAACTAGCCATTCAATTCCCGATAGCTCAGCTTTAGCAATTAAGACACCGCTTGGAAATATTATTCATACGGGAGATTTTAAAGTTGATTTAACACCGATTAATAGTGATGCAATAGATTTGAATAAATTTGCAGAATATGGCGATAAAGGCGTATTGCTCTTAATGAGTGATAGCACAAATGCAACTAGACCGGGATATACTATGAGCGAAAGCAAGGTAGGCGAAACATTTAACGATTTGTTTGGAAAATACTCTGGGTCTCGAATTATAATTGCCACATTTGCATCGAATGTGCACAGGATACAACAGATAATTTATGCAGCAGAAAAATATGATAGAAAAGTTGTGCTGTCAGGCAGAAGCATGATTAATGTAACTACTGTTGCATCTGAATTAGGTTATTTAGACGTAAAAAAAGGCACAATTATAGATATTAGAAATATGAAGAAATATAAGGATGAAGAATTAGTGCTTATAACTACTGGTTCGCAAGGTGAGCCTTTGAGCGCTTTGACGAGGATTGCTTATGGTGAACATAAGAGAATTCATCTTCATCCATCAGATGTTGTTATATTGTCAGCCAATCCTATTCCTGGAAATGAAAAATCTGTTACTAAGGTTATAAATAAGCTTATGGAAAAAGAGGTTGAAGTAATCTATCAAACTCTTTCAGAGATTCATGTTTCAGGCCATGCATGTCAAGAAGAATTAAAACTCATTATGAGTTTGACAAAGCCTAAATATTTTATGCCCGTCCATGGTGAAACTATGCATATTTTAGAGCATGCATCATTGGCAAGAGATATGGGCATAGAAGACGAAAATATAATAATGATTGAAAATGGAGATTGCCTTGAAATTTCAAGACGCGGTTTGAGCATGGGAGAACCTGTTACTTCAGGCAATATATTAGTAGATGGCTTAGGAATTGGCGATGTAGGCAATATCGTATTGCGAGATAGAAAACATCTATCCGAAGATGGACTGATCGCCGTAGTAGTTACACTTGATCAAAAAACTAAAAAGATGATAGCAGGTCCTGATATTATAACTAGAGGTTTTGTATACGTTAGAGAATCGGGCGACTTAATAGAAGAAGCGAGAAATGTCGTTAAAGACATTTTATTGAGATGCGAAAAAGAAGGCATAAAAGATTGGTCTTCACTAAAAAACAATATAAGAGATGGATTAAAATCCTATCTGTTTTCAGAAATTAAGAGAAATCCCATGATTATTCCGATAATCATGGAGGTCTAAGATGCAAAGAATAAATAAAGACTATATTTATGAATTAATAAAAAATTTAGCTGAGAAATCAAAAACAGATTTAGACGAATTAGAAAAATATGCAGATGAAAATAATGTGCCAATTGTCACTAAAGAAGTAGCAAACTTTTTGCGACTCATTATAAAATTAAAAAAACCTAGAAAGATACTAGAATTTGGCACAGCTATTGGTTATAGTGGCATTTTAATGCTAAATGAAAGTAAAGATGCACATCTAACTACTGTTGAAATTAATGAGGATATGTTTCATATTGCAAAAGAAAACTTTAAGCAGTATGGATTTTCAAAAAATGTAAAACAGATTTTAGATGATGGAAAGATTGCAGTAGACTATTTAAACGAAAAATTTGATATTATTTTTATAGACTCGGATAAAGGTCATTACAAAGACTATTTTGTAAGAGTGATAAATTTACTTGAAAAAGACGGAATAATAATCTTAGACAATGTGTTATATAAAGGCATGGTTGCCTGTGAAGATTTAGTTCCGAAATCACATAGAACAATTGCTAATAATATGCGAGATTTTCTCGAATATGTATGCGATAAAGATGAATTTATTTCTTCCGTCTTGCCTTTAGGAGACGGAATTATGTTAGTTATGAGGAAGTGATCAGTTGACAAAGCCGGAACTTTTAGCTCCAGCTGGAGATTTAGAAAAACTAAAAACTGCCATAATCTATGGAGCAGATGCTGTTTATCTTGGCGGGGAAGCATTTGGATTGAGAAAGGCTTCTAAAAATTTTAGTTTAGATGAGATAAATGAAGGCGTTATTTTTGCGCATAAAAGAGGCAAAAAAGTGCATATTACTTTAAATATAGTGCCTCATAATGAAGATATGATTGGACTTGAAGAATATGTCAAAAATCTTCATGAAATTGGCGTAGATGCAGTTTTGATATCAGATCCTGGAATGTATATGAGAGTAAAAAATATTGCGAGCAATTTACCAATTCATATTAGTACACAAGCTAGTGTTACTAATTCAGACACTATTAATTTTTGGAAACAATTGGGCGCAAAAAGAATTGTCTTGGCAAGAGAACTCTCGTTGAATGAAATTAAAAATATTAGAAGAGATTGTCCTGATATAGAATTAGAATCCTTTGTGCATGGGGCCATGTGCATGGCATATTCTGGAAGATGTCTGCTTTCTAACTATATGACTGGCAGGGATTCAAATCGAGGCGATTGTGCGCATCCTTGCAGATATAAATATCATTTAGTGGAAGAAAAAAGGCCTGGTGAATATTTTGAGGTGATAGAGGCAGATGAAGGTAGCTTTATCATGAATTCAAAAGATTTATGTATGATAGAGCATTTGCCTAGATTAATCGAAGCAGGCATCGACAGTTTAAAAATTGAAGGTAGGGTTAAGAGTCAATACTATGTTGCAACGGTTGTCAGAGCATATAGAATGGCGCTAGATGATTATTTAGAAGATCCAAAAAATTACAAATTTGACGAAAAATATTTAAATGAAATTAAAAAGGCAAGTTATAGAGATTTTACTACTGGATTTTATTTTGAAGACACCGATGAACAGACCCTTAGCTATACCCATAGTTCTTATATAAGAGATTATGATTTTATTGGAATTGTAAAATCTTTTGATAAGGATAAAAAGCTTGCTAAAGTCGAGCAAAGAAATAAATTTAGCGTTGGAGATCATGTCGAAGTATTTGGACCAAAGAAGGACTACTTTACTCAGACAATCGATAAAATATATGATGAAAATATGGAAGAAATCGAGTCGGCACCTCATCCACAACAAACTGTTTATCTTCAGTTAAAAGAAGATGTCGACGAGTATTTTATGCTTAGGAGACGAAAGGAAGAGAAATGATGAAAAAACCCATGCTTATAGGTATTAGTGGCGGAACTGGAAGTGGTAAATCTACAGTAACTCGCGAAATCATACAAGGAGTTCCTGAAGAAAAAGTCATAATTATTGAACAAGATTCTTATTACAAAGAACAGTCTCATCTGCCATTTGAAGAAAGAGTAAAAACTAATTATGACCATCCATTTGCTTTTGATAATGAATTATTAGTTAAGCATTTGAAAAAACTACTCAACAATGAAAGCATTGAAAAACCACAATATGACTTTGAAAAACATAATCGTAAAAAAGACACGATAAAGGTGGAGCCTGGTGAAATTATAATTTTAGAAGGCATATTAATACTTTCAGAAAAGAGCCTTAGAGATCTTATGGATATAAAATTATTTGTTGACACTGATGCAGATCTCCGTATTATTAGAAGGATATTAAGAGATATAAAAGAGCGTGGGCGTACTTTAGAATCAGTTATATTGCAATATCTAAGCACAGTTAGACCTGCTCATATGCAATTTGTGGAACCTTCAAAAAAATATGCAGATATTATTATTCCTGAAGGGGGCCATAATAAAGTTGCAATAGATATAATAACCACAAAAATTAGATCTATACTTTACGGAAATTAAGGAGGCTTAAATGATTAGTTTTAGAAACGATTATAATGAATGCTGCCATCCTGAAATTTTTGAACGAATTTCAAAATTATATACCGAAAAAAACACAGGTTATGGACTGGATAAACACAGCAAAAGAGCACAAGATTTAATTAAAGATTGGCTTGGCGAAAAAGATTTAGATGTGCATTTTATACCAGGTGGCACGGGCACAAATCTATTGGCAATTAAAACTGTATTAAAGCCTTTTGAAGGCGTAATAGCATGCGATAGCGGCCATATATCAATTCACGAAGTCGGAGCGATTGAGGCAACTGGCCACAAAGTCATCATGACCCATCATAAAGAAGGAAAATTAACTCCCGAAGCTATTAGGGCCTGTATGGTAAGACAGTCGCATGACTTTAGCATTACTCCGGCAATGATTTATATCTCCAATACAACAGAATTGGGAACAGTTTATAAAAAATCAGAGCTCGCAGATTTAAGAAAAGTGTGCGATGAATACGGTTTAAAAATATTTTTAGATGGAGCTAGACTTTCTTATGCGCTAAATTCGCCAGAGAATGATCTATCAGCAAAGGAATTAATGAAATATGTCGATATATTATTTATAGGTGGTACAAAAGCTGGTTTAATGTTAGGTGAAGCATTAGTCTTTAAATCTGATATTGCAGATAAGAACTTTAGAAAACTTTTAAAACAGCGCGGAAATATGTTAGCCAAAGGCTTTTTAATGGGCATGCAATTTGAACGCCTATTTGAAGACGATCTCTATATGGAAATTGGCAAACAGACAATAGATTCTGCATTAGAATTTGCTAAAAAATTAGAATCAAAAGGCATTGAATTTTATGCAAAACCTGTTTCGAATCAGATTTTTATAATATTAGACGATGAAAAAATTGAAGCCTTAGAAGAAAAATTTGAATTTGAATTTGAAAAAAAGATAGATGAATCTTCGTCTGCAATTAGACTAGTTACATCTTGGGCTACAAAATCTCAAGAGATTGATGCCTTTGTGGACTGTCTTTAAAAAATATTAAATATTTTAATTTTTTATTTGACAAAACTAAATTTTGAGTATATACTTAGATATGTTCGACAAGTAGAAGTATCCGCTTCTCACCTCATGGCCAAGGCCTATAGGTATTTTGCAATATGAGTATAATTTTTATTGTATTTTTGCGGGTATTTTTGCCCGCAATTTTTTATTTAAATTTAATGGAGGTGCTTTTTTATCAAAGAGCTTCGTATCAATGAAGAAATTAGAGAGCAAGAAGTAAGGCTAATAGACGCAAAAGGAGACCAAATTGGCGTAGTTCCAATTAGAAAGGCTCTGGAGATAGCCGAAGATTCAAAACTCGATTTGGTGAATGTATCACCAAATGCCAGACCCCCGGTCTGCAGAATTATGGATTATGGAAAATATCGCTATGAAATGGCAAAAAAAGAAAAGGAATCGCGTAAAAACCAAAGGGTGATCAATGTAAAAGAAATTAGGATGACACCCAATATTGAAGCGCATGATTTAGGCGTTAAAGCTAGACAGGCGATTGACTTTTTAAAAAATGGCGATAGAGTTAAGGTGTCTGTAAGGTTTAGAGGCCGTGAAATGGGGCACACAGAAAATGGTAGAGTCGTTTTAGAAAATTTCTATGAAATTGTAAAAGACGAGGGAATGATAGATAAAAAAGCTAGAATGGAAGGTAGAAATATGACTATGTTTCTAGCTCCACACACTGATAAGTAGGAGGATTTATTATGCCAAAAATGAAAACGCATAGAGGTGCAGCAAAGAGATTTAAGCGCACTGCATCTGGTAAATTAAAGAGATTTAAAAGTATGAAATCACATAAAACTGGTAAGAAGAGCCCTAAGAGAGTCAGAAATCTCCGTAAGGCGACTTTGGTAAGTAAAGGCGATCAAAAGAGGATCGACAAACTTATACCGAGATAGAGGAGGGTTAGAATATGGCAAGAGTTAAAAGGGGCGTAAATACAAAGAAAAGACATAAAAGAGTCTTAAAACAAACGAAAGGCTATTTCGGAGCTAAGTCAAAACTATTCAAAACAGCTAATCAAGCCTTAATGAAATCTTTGAATTATTCTTATATTGGAAGAAAACAAAGAAAGAGAAACTTTAGACAACTTTGGATTCAAAGAATCAATGCAGCAGCAAGACTAAATGGAATGAATTACAGTACATTTATGAATGGGCTTAAAAAAGCTGAAATAAATATAAACAGAAAAATGCTTTCTGAAATGGCAATAAACGATCCCCAAGGATTTGCAAAATTAGTCGACACAGCAAAAGAAAATTTATAAAATGAATGAGCTCAATATTATTATTGAGCTTTTTTCATATATAATTTGCAAAATTAGCCAATAACTTTTATAATCAAAAGTATGATAAGACTTAGGAGACAGTATGAATCGTTTTAATGAAAAATTAATGAAATTTACAAAGAACCCATCAATATTTTTATTGCTAGGATTTTTATCAGTAATATTAATTGGGACAATATGCTTACACAATCCTTATGTAACTGCAGACGGAACTAAGCCAACTTTTTTGGACGCACTATTTACTGCAACTAGTGCAACTTGTGTTACAGGGCTTATAACACAAACAACAGCGACATATTGGAATTTCAAAGGTCAAATTATAATTTTATTTTTGATTCAAATAGGTGGCTTGGGAATAATGACCGTTGCATCAATGTATTCGATTATAGCTGGGAGAAGAATTGGACTTAAACAAAGAATGCTCATTAAAGAACAATTTAATACAAATACATTTGGCGGTTTGGTAAAAATCATGAAATATGCATTTGTATCGACTCTCTTTTTTGAAACTCTAGGCGCTTTAATGCTTATGACTAGATTTATACCTGAATTTGGAATGAAAGGTATTTGGTATTCGATATTCCATTCAATATCAGCTTTTTGTAATGCAGGCTTTGACATATTTGGTAATAGTTTGGTAGATTTTAGGAATGATTTAGTTGTCAATTTTACGATCATGGGACTTATCATCGTTGGAGGACTGGGTTTTATGGTTGTAAATCAATTGATTGTAAAAAGATCTATTAAAAAATTAAATGCACACGCAAAACTTGCATTAACAATTACTGCAATTTTAATAGTCTTTGGTTTCTTTTGGATCTATATAGTGGAGAGCTTTAATAGTTTCTCATTTAAACATATACCGACATCACACAGGATTATACAGTCAATATTCCAATCTGTTACAACTAGAACTGCTGGATTTAATACAATGGACATATCGACAATAAGAGATACATCGGCCTTTTTAATGATTATTTTGATGTTTATAGGAGGCTCACCTGCATCGACTGCTGGCGGATTGAAAACAACCACTATTGGAGTGCTTTTAAGCGCCACAATTTCATCAATTAAAGGTGAAAGCCAAACAGTTATGTTCAAAAGAAGAGTATCAGATGACACAGTCAAAAAAGCCTTGGCAATGGTTATTACGAGTTTAGCAATTATATTTGTAATTGCATTTATAATGACAATAAGTGATGATTTTAAATTTATAGATATTCTATTTGAAACTGTTTCTGCGTATGGCACAGTTGGCCTATCTAGAGGGATTACTGCACATTTATCTCATATTGGAAAAATTTTGATAATTTTTACAATGTATATAGGTAGAGTAGGTCCTTTGACAATGGCATATGCCTTTGGCAGAAATAAAACTCAATCGAAACTATCGTATCCACAAGATAATATCATGATTGGTTAAAGGAGGAAAAATGAGTTCATTTATCGTATTTGGCGCAGGACGATTTGGCGCAAGCGTTGCACGTAGCTTGTCAGATTTAGGCGCAGAAGTGATGATTATAGATAAAAATGAAGATTTAATTCAAGAAATATCAAATGTAGTTACTAGCGCTGTAATTGCTGATGTTATGGATCAAGCTGCACTTGATGAATTGGGAGTTGGAAATTTCGATGTATGTATTGTTGCAATCGGAGATTCTTTAGAAGCTTCAATAGTTACAACTATGTATGCCAAAGAAAAAGGTGTCGAAAAAATTGTTGCAAAAGCAACTAGCGAAATGCAAGGTAAACTATTACACAAGCTCGGAGCAGATGAGATAATATATCCTGAAATAGATATTGGCGTTAGAGTTGCACACAGACTTTTCAATAGAAATATAATCGATTATATCTATTATGATTCAAATTATAGCATAATAGAAATGAAAGCATTAGATGAATGGATAGATAAAAGTCTTATAGAACTCGATTTTAGAAATAAATATAAGCTTTCCGTTATTGCTGTAAGGCGAGGAGAAAAGTTTATTGTATCACCTTATGCTAGCTTTAAATTTATGTCTGGCGATAAAGTAATAGTCATTGGCGAAGAAGACAATTTAGAGGAGATAAATAAAGAATGATAAGTATCGATTCATTCGACAATAAACGCATAAAGCAAATAAAATCTTTAAAACAAAAAAAATATAGATTAAAATTAAATCGCTATTTATTAGAGGGAATAAAAGTAATAAATGAGGCTGTTATATCAAAAAAAGCTAGAGAATTATATATTAGATTTAGCAATGAAAATGATCGCGAAATAAAAAATATTATAAAGAATTTTGATCATAATAATTCTATATTTATTTTGAACGATAAGCTTTTTGATTCGCTAACAGATACTATTAATTCTCAAGGCATAATTGCCATTTGCGAAAGAAATATCTTAGATATAGAAGAAATTTTACCTTTTGGTAAATATATTCTATTAGATAGAATTTCAGATCCGGGAAATTTAGGCGGAATAATAAGATCGGCAGAAGCTTTTGAATTTGACGGAGCAATTTTGAGCCCTGGCTGCGTGGATATTTACAATGAAAAAACAGTTAGGGCAACTTCAGCCTCGATATTTCGTTTACCAATATATGAAATGAAATCGAGAAACCAGATAGATATTTTAAAGAAATTGAAGTTTAAAATCTTTGCAGCCGATATGAATGGCAGTTCTATGATAAATGAAAATGAACTGTTACAGAATTTTATATTAATAATTGGAAATGAAGGTCAAGGAGTTGGCGAAGATTTTTTGACAAAAGATATTAAAAAAATTCACATACCGATGAAGAATTCAGTTGAGAGCTTAAATGCCAATGTAGCTGCATCGATTATGATGTTTGAATCGTATCGCAGGAGCATAGAGAAATGAAATATGCAGTTTCAAGTCCCAATATTTACAAAGAATTGAAACAGAAAATAAAAGAATTGGGATATGAATTTATACCGTCCTTTTACGATACAAACTTACCGCTATATTTGAGATATCATGCAGATTTGACTTTGACAAAATTAGACGATAAAACTGCAGTATCTAGCCCCATCGCTTATGATTATTATGCTAAAAAGTTAAAAGGAGTAAAAATCATAAAAGGAATTTCAGACAATCGAGATTATTATCCTAATGACACAATTTATAATGCAGCAGTTTTTAAAAACTTCATTATACACAATTTAGAGATTAGCGATAAAAGCTTATTAGAACAAAATAAAAACTTCATAAATGTAAAACAAGGCTATACTAAATGCAATATATTAATTGCAAAAGATAAAATTATTACTGGCGATAAAGGAATCTATAATGCTTTGAAAAATGAAGATTTAGAAACTATTTTGATAGATGATAAATCAATAGAATTACAAGGTTATTCTCGCGGTTTTATCGGTGGAGCAACTGGCAGTCATAAAAACTATATATTTGTTAATGGTGATTTAAAAAATCTGCCCAATTTAAAAATGGAATTAAATAAAATATGCAAAGCTTTAATCGATGTTAAAGATGAACTAATAAGAGATATAGGTTCAATCTTATTATTTGAAATATAGAAAGAGGGATCAATTTGAAAAAGATTAAACCGTCAACTTTACCTGGATTTTTGGAACTACTTCCAAATGAACAGATTCAATTTGACTACATAAAAGAAATTATCAAAAAGAACTATGAAAAATATGGATTTTTACCACTAGACACCCCCGTTTTAGAAAAAAGTGAAGTGCTTTTAGCTAAAGGTGGGGGAGAGACAGAAAAACAAGTCTATAAAATTGAAAAAGGTTCTACAGATATGTGTATGCGCTTCGATTTAACAGTTCCACTTGCGCGTTATGTCGTGGAACATTATTCCAAATTGCAATTTCCTTTTAGGAGATATCAAATTGGCAAAGTTTATAGAGGTGAAAAAGCGCAGCGCGGAAGATTTAGAGAATTTTACCAAGCAGATATCGATATTATCGGTAACAATTCTTTATCTATATTAAATGATGCAGAAATTCCTTCAATTATATATTCTATATTTACAGAATTAAATATTGGAGAATTTCAAATTATGCTAAATAATAGAAGACTATTAAATGGATATTTTAATGGGCTAGGCATTGAAGATCCAAAATATGTATTAAGATCTATAGACAAATTAAAAAAGATAGGCAAAGCTGGAGTGAACGAAGAGCTAAAGCGTCAAAATATAAATGATGAAAAGCTCCAAAAGATAAACGAGCTTATTGAAATAACAGGTACTAATGACGAGATACTAAAAAGCCTAGATAAATTGGAATCTGACTCCGAAGAATTTAAAACTGGTCTAAAAGAATTAAAAGATGTTATAAAATATATTAGACTATTTGGAGTTGATGATAAAAATATCCAAATCGATCTATCAATAACTAGAGGCTTAGATTATTATACGGGCACAGTTTATGAAACATTTTTGACCGAACATCCAGAAATTGGAAGCATTTGTTCAGGTGGGAGATATGACAATCTGGCTAGCAATTATACTGATATGCAATTGCCAGGTGTTGGAATTAGTATTGGGCTTTCAAGGCTTTATTATCAATTAAAAGCTGCTAATCTACTTAAGGATTATAAAAAATCTTTAAGCGAAGTTATAATATTGCCTATGGAAGGTTTAATAGATTATGCGATAATACTTTCAGAAAAATTGCGCAAGCAATCGATTAACACACTATGTTATACAGAAATAAAACATAAGATGGGTAAGAAATTCAAATATGCAGATGAATTAAATATTCCATATGCAATAGTGATAGGCGAAGATGAAATTGAGCAAGAATTATATTCATTAAAAGATATGCAAACTGGCACACAGCAGAAGATGAGCTTGGAAGAAATTGTAAAAACGATAAAGTCAATTTAGTTTTGACACATTTATAAATTTATGTTAAGATAAAAAAAACGATGAAGGGAAGAGTAGTAAAATAATACATCACAGAGAGGGAATGGCGCTGAGAATTCTCATGTTAGTTTTATGAAAACCAACCCAGAGTTTTTAGGGTAAGCCCGTTATAGCTAATTGAGTAAGAATTAAGGTGGAACCACGGTCTATCGTCCTTAGAGGGCGGTAGACTTTTTTATATTAATTGGGGAGGAATAAATATGCAACTAATTATGCCTGATGGCGCTATTAGAAATTATGATGAAAATATTTTAGTAAAAGATGTAATCAAAGATATTTCAGAAGGACTTTACAGAAATACAGTTGGAGCATTAGTCAATGGAAAAATTTTAGGAATGCTTGACGAAATAGAAGAAGGCGGGGAATTTAAAGCTTTAAAGTTTGATGACCAAGAAGGCAAAGAAATTTTTTGGCATACATCTGCACATATTTTGGCACATGCAGTCAAAAATTTGTGGCCTGATTCTAAATTTGCAATCGGACCTGCAATCGACAATGGTTTCTATTACGATATAGATACTGAACACAGATTTAGCCCAGAAGATTTGGACAAAATCGAAAAAGAAATGAAATCAATCGCCAAAAAAGACTTGCCAGTAATTAAAAAAGTAATCTCCAGAAATGATGCATTAAAAATGTTTAAAGACTTAGATGAAATTTATAAAGTCGAATTGATTGAATCTATTCCCGAAGATGAGACAATAAGTCTTTATGAAATTGGAGATTTTGTAGATCTTTGCAGAGGCCCACATCTAGAAAAAACTGGCAAAATTAAGCAGATAAAACTCTTATCTATTGCTGGCGCATATTGGCGCGGGGACGAAAATAATAAAATGCTTCAAAGAATTTACGGCATCAGTTTCGAAAAGAAAAAAGAATTAGATAAATATGTAAATATGTTAGAAGAAGCTGCAAAAAGAGATCACAGAAAAATAGGAAAAGATTTGGAGCTTTTCACAATGCACGAAGAAGGACCAGGATTCCCATTCTTCCATCCAAATGGTATGATTATCAGAAATCAACTTGAGAGCTGGTGGCGTAAAGTCTTAGAGAAAAACGGATATGGCGAAATAATGACCCCTATTATATTAAATGAAGCGCTTTGGCATAAAAGCGGACATTGGGATCACTATAGAGAAAATATGTATTTCACCAAAATAGACGGTGCAGACTATGCAATAAAGCCAATGAATTGCCCAGGTTCAACTTTGGTATATTCTTCTTCACCACATTCTTATAGAGATTTGCCAATTAGATTATCAGAATTTGGACAAGTGCATCGCCACGAACTTTCTGGAGCTTTGCATGGCCTTTTCAGAGTCAGAACATTTACACAAGACGATGCACATGTTTACTGTTTACCATCTCAAATTCAAGATGAAATTTTTAAAATGCTTGATTTGGCTATGTATCTTTACGATACATTTGGATTTGACTACAAATTTGAACTTTCCACAAGACCTGAAGACTCCATGGGATCTGATGAACAGTGGAATATTGCAATAGATGCACTCAAAAAGGCGCTTGAAGAAAAAGGTATTGATTATAAAGTAAATGAAGGCGATGGAGCATTCTATGGCCCCAAGATTGATATTCAGCTTACAGATGCTATCGGCAGACCTTGGCAATGCGGAACTATACAATTAGATTTTCAGATGCCTGAAAATTTTGATCTGACTTATGTAAATGAGCAAGGCGAAAAAGCAAGACCTGTTATGATTCATAGAGCACTTTTAGGAAGTATTGAACGCTTTATCGGAGTTTTGATAGAACATTTTGCGGGCAATTTCCCATTGTGGATATCGCCAGTACAAATAAAAGTTATACCGATAAGTGAAAGATTTACGGATTATGCAAATGAGATTAATAAAATGCTTATCGACAAGGGTTTTAGATCACAAGCAGATTTGCGTTCAGAAAAATTGGGATACAAAATTAGAGAAGCACAGCTAAAAAAGATAAATTATGTAATTGTAATTGGTGAAAAAGAAGTCAATGATAAAACAATAAGCGTTAGAAAACGTGGCGGCATTGATTTAGGCACAATGAAAGTAGAAGAATTTATTGAAAAAATTACTGAAGAAAGAGATACAAAGGCAATAGAATAATGGATGAATTCTATTTTTTCGGAGACTCAATAACTTATGGCTATGGAGTGGAGAAAAGCCACTCCTGGCCATATATTTTTTGTAAAAATAAAAATAAAGTTTTTAAAGATTTAAGCGTAAATGGTTTAATTGCAAAAGATATGCTCGAAATAATAAAAACTTGCAAATTTGAAAATGCAGAAATATTTTTTATGATAGGCATAAATGATAAGCTCTTAGGTTTGGATTATAAACTAAAGGAAAATTTAGAAAATATTGCAAAAGAATTTATAAATAGATCTAAAAAAATATATTCTGGTATTTATCCTGTTTTTGATTTCGAAGAATTGGCTAAATATTCTCTTGCTAATGAAGAGTATTATAAAAATGCCTATTATTCATTAAAGGAAGAAATTATAAATTTGAATAAAAAATATGGATTAATAACTGTAGATTTTTCAAAAATGAAATTGCCTAAAAATCAGACAATATTTTTCGATGGGCTGCATTTAAACAGATCGGGAAATGAACTTTTGGCTTTATATTTTGAAAATACTTATGATAGAATAGACTTGAGGTGAACTTAATTGGAAATCGGAAAAATTCCAAATCAAATTTTGGAAGAAACTGTGTTGAATAAATTGAAAATTAAAAGAACTGAAATGCTAAAGACAGCAGGTGTCGGTGAAGATGCAGCAGTGGCGGATTTTGGCGATAATTTGATTGTGATGAGTGTAGATCCTATTACAGGAGCTGCTGAAAATATTGGCGCTTTAGCAGTTCATATCTCTTGTAACGATATTGCAACTGAAGGAGCAGAGCCTGTCTGTTTATTATGCTCTCTTTTATTGCCTCCAGAAACAACTTTAGAACAACTAGAAAAAATAATGGAGGAAATGGCTTATGAGGCTGATAAGTTAAATGTAGATATTGTTGGAGGTCATACAGAAATTACAGACGCAGTTAATAGAGTAGTAATAACCACGACTGTATTGGGCAAAAAATTAAATATTATAAAAGACGATCCGATAGAGACTAACGATTTAATCGTCGTCACAAAATCTTTGGGTCTAGAAGGTGCTGCAATTATTGCACACGATAATTATGAACAACTAAAAACTGTATTGTCTGACAAAACTCTCAACGAAGCACAAGATCTGATAAAAGAAATTTCAGTCGTGAAAGATGGATTATTGGCCCATCAATATGGTGCAAAATATATGCACGATATCACAGAAGGTGGAGTTTTGGGCGCCCTTTGGGAATTGGGAGAGGCAACCGGACGAGGAGGAACGATTTTTAAAGAAAGGCTGCCTATAAAAGATTGCGTGAAAAAAATTTGCAATATACTAAAAATTGATCCATTAAAACTCATCTCAAGTGGCTCAATGTTAATTGTAATTTCTCAAAGTGATTATATCTCACTTCAAAAGGAGTATAGAAAATACAATATTGAATCGCAAGTTATAGGGCGCATAGCCGATTTTAAAGATATATTTTTATCTGAAGGAGATAATTTGACTGCCATAAGCGCACCAGATTCAGATGAATTATATAAGGTCTAATATTAAAAGCTAATTACAAAAAGATGTTAATGCTTGCATTTTTAAAGTTTTTTATGATATATATATTATAAAATCGATTAAAGATGTTTTGTAAATAGATTATTATTTGGAGGTTTTTATGCGAAAGTTTATTATATTTATATTAGCAATTTTATTAATTTTGCCATATCAAAACGCATCTGCTAAGATGCCGACAGTCGATGTGGAAATTAAAGGCGAAAAGAATAGTTTGACCATTGCCAATATAGAAGTGGATAAAAGAGTTGTGGTCACACATACGCCTGCGTTTATCTACAATGATAGAACTTTCGTGCCAATTAGACTTGTGGCTGAAAATTTGGGCAAAGAAGTTTCTTGGATAGAAAAAACTAATACGGCCGTTATTAAAACTGATACTGGCGAAGTTGAATTTAGCATTGATAAAGATATA
Source organism: Tissierellia bacterium (assembly GCA_030537765.1). Lineage (GTDB taxonomy): Bacteria > Bacillota > Clostridia > Tissierellales > Peptoniphilaceae > JAUNVH01. The sequence goes on from JAUNVH010000017.1 coordinate 22,171, forward strand.
TGTATAAAGAATGGAAAAGAAATTAAACTTGATGAAGATTCAATACCAATGCTTGCAGTCTATGATGGAGAAGGAAAGACTGTCCTTCCTTTGAGAGCCTTAGCTGAAATTTTAGGCTATGAAGTTGGCTGGCAATATGAGGGTAGAAAAGTATCTATCGGCTTAGGAAAGACTGATTTAATAGATGATTCAAATAAAATAACAGATATAAAAATAGAAAACGGAAGCACAAAATTAGAACAGATTGTAATTAATGCAAGTGAAAAATTAGATTATGAATTGTTTAAAGATATCGATCACAACGAAGTAGCTATTAGAATCAAAAATGCAAAAATTGCTATTAATAGTGAAATAGGAAAGATCGACTTAGATTCAGAATTATTAAATCATATTGAATATGCTCAAGATAACGAGGATGTTAAGATTTTAATTTCTTTAAAAAGAGATATAGTAGTTAAAGATATATTAAGCAATAAAGATAAGCAGCTTAGAATTTGCTTTACTAATAAAGTGACGAGCATTTCACCCATAATGTATAAAGAAAAGCAAGCGATTTTAGTCAGCGGAGTTAAAAGTTCTGAATATAATATTATAAAATTAAGTAATCCTTTGCGCTATGTAATAGATATTAAGGACGCAAGTTTTTATAAAGATAGCGATTTAGATAAATTATATTTTAGCATAGGTTTTATTAAAAGTATTAGGGCTTCACAATTTGTGCCTGATAAAAATTACAGTAAAAATGATCAGATAGTTAGAATAGTTTTAGACGCCAAAGATAATGCTAAAGACACTAGTATTAAAGTTGAGAAAGAAGGCGACGATCTAGTCATAATACCTAGCGGCAATACAGATGTATTAAGTGATAGCAATCTAAACGAAGACTTGGGATATTCTGTATTAATACCACATGAGAACGATACGCTTGACGAAGAAGAACATATAATGAAACCTGCAATCTTTAGAGAGCCTAAATACGCAAAATCGCCTCAAGAGATTATTATAATGATAGATGCAGGCCATGGAGGTAAAGACCCGGGCGCAATAGCCAAAAATGGATTGAAAGAGAAAGATTTCAATATCGATGTGGCATTGCGAGTTGAAGAAAAGCTAAAAGCTGATAATTTTACAGTATTGATGATGAGAAGAGACGATACTTCTGTAGACATTTATAAAAGACCAGAAATTGCAAATGAAAAATTAGCAGATATATTTGTAAGCATTCATGCAAATTCGGCACTTAGCACAAAAGCTCATGGAATAGAAGTATTATATGCTCCAAAGACGAGCTCAAATTTAAAATATGAAGAACAAAAGCCTTTGGCAAGCGCAATAAATGAAGCTGTAAAACGCACTACAGGAATGCATTCTAGAGGCGTTATAAAGAAACCTAATCTGATAGTATTAAAGAACACTCAGATGGTTGCAGCTCTTATTGAATGTGGCTTTATGTCTAATCCTAATGATTTAGAAACCTTAATGCAAGAAAGCTACAAAGAGCAATGCGCAGAAGGCATATATCAAGGTATAAGACAGTATGTATTGGAAAGATATGGTTTTTGAGAAATAGAAAGATGAGATTAATTTATGAGAATAGATGGAAGAAATAGAATGCAGCTTAGAGAATTAAAATTGGAGCTAGATTATATTAAAAATGCCTTAGGTTCAGTTTTAATTACACTGGGCGATACTAAAGTTATTTGCACAGCGATGGTAGAAGATAAGGTGCCGCCGTTTTTAAGAAATACAAATCAAGGCTGGCTATCTGCTGAATATTCGATGCTGCCTGCATCTACAAATCAGAGAAAGCAAAGAGATTCCACTAGAGGAAGAATTGACGGCCGCTCTCAAGAAATTCAGCGCCTTATTGGCCGCACATTGAGATCGGCAATAGATTTACGCGCCATTGGAGAGCGAACAATTTGGCTAGACTGCGACGTTATTCAAGCAGATGGCGGAACTAGAACGGCAGCAATTACTGGTGCGTTTATAGCTTTATATCAAGCTGTGGCAAAATTATATTTAAATGATCAGATTGAAAGCTTTCCAATAAGAAAAAACATAGCCGCAATTAGCGTTGGAAAATTAGGCAATGAACTCTATTTAGATTTAAATTATTTTGAAGATTCGAAAGCCAAAGTTGATATGAATGTCATAATGAGTGAATATGGCGAGTTTATTGAAATACAAGGCACTGGAGAGACGGGGGTCTTTACTAAAAATGAATTATTCGATATGACAAATCTTGCAGAAAAAGGCATAATCAAATTGATTTATGCACAAAAAGAATGTCTAAAAGAAATCACAGAAGAAGTAGAATCTAAAAAGAATCGCTTAAAAATTGTTATCGCAAGCAATAATAGCCACAAACTTTCAGAAATATCTAATATTTTAAAAGATCTAAAAGTAGATATAATTTCAAAATCTGATATGGGCTTAAAAGATTGGGATATAGAAGAGACTGGCGAAACATTAGAAGAAAATGCACTCTTAAAAGCGCGTGGATTAAGAGATTGCCTAGAAGATAAGTCACTATGGGTATTGGCTGATGATACTGGGCTATTTGTAGATGCATTAAACGGAGATCCTGGCATTCATTCGGCCAGATATGCAAATGACGATCATAACGATGAACTCAATAATCAAAAGCTTTTAGAAAATATGAAAGAGCTAGATGAAAATGACCGAAATGCCCAATTTAGGACAGCTATGGCGCTCATTGATCCAAAAGGAAGAGAATATATTGAATATGGTGTTTTAAAAGGGCAGATTGCTTCAGAAAAATTTGGAGATAATGGCTTTGGATATGATCCACTTTTTATACCAGATGGATATGAATTGTCATATGCCCAAATGGGAAATGAACAAAAAAACAAAATTTCTCATCGTTATAATGCTTTAATAAAAATTAAAGAATTGTTAGAAAATTTGACAAAATAAGAGTTTGTTTAGAATAAATTAAAAATTTTGAAATAAATATTATTTATTTACAGATTTTGATTGACAAGCGAGCAAAGTTTTGCTAAGATATAGTTTGTCATGGTGAGTATGGCCTAGTTGGTTAGGGCGCCAGATTGTGGCTCTGGAGGTCGTGGGTTCGAATCCCACTATTCACCCCAGTGCGGGAATGGCGGAATTGGCAGACGCGCTAGACTTAGGATCTAGTGTCTTAGACGTGGGGGTTCAAGTCCTCTTTCCCGCACCATTAACACACAGGAGATTAATCTTGTGTGTTTTTTTATTTTTGGAGTAAGAAATGATTGTAATAATAATTTTAATTTCTATAATTTATCTATATTATCAAAGCGCAATACCAAAGCTCAATCGTATTGAGATAAAGCTAAATGGTGAAGGCTTAAATCTATTGCAAATATCAGATTTTCATTCTAATAAAAAAGCTTTGAAACATTCGAAAGAGCTTTTATTAAATGCAAAAAGATTAGAACTCGATATAATAGTATTTACTGGCGATTTAATTTCAAGAACTGATAGAGATTTCACTACTGTAGAAAAACTTTTATCTGATTTGAAAAACTTAAATATACCAATGGTATTTGTCAGCGGTAATCACGAAATAGAAAACTTGGCATATAAAAAATTTATGAAACTATTATCAAATTATTCAGTAAAAATATTAGACGATTGCATGATAAAGATTAAAGATTATAATTTGATAGGATTAAGTCCCAAAAATAGATTTCATAGACTTAATGAAATCGAATTCGATAGAGATTCTAAAAATATTATATTGTCTCATATCCCCACCAATGTAGATTTAAATAATTTAGAAGGCGAGAGCATAATATTGGCAGGTCATACGCATGGTGGGCAAATAAGACTGCCTATAATAGGACAAATCTTTACACCTGAACAGCCACTATTTGGAGGATATGACAAAGGCTTGACTAATCTTACTAAAAGTATTAAACTTTATATCGACAGTGGATTGGGAAATAGCAAATTACCAATAAGAATTTGTAATCGAATTCAGTATACATTTATAAAAATAGACGGCTAATGCACCCGTAGCTCAGCTGGATAGAGTAACCGGCTTCGAACCGGTCGGTCGGGGGTTCGAATCCCTCCGGGTGTGCCAGCTAAAGTCATTCCCCAAAAGTTAGATTAATGTTCTAGTTTTTGGGGAATTTTTATTTTAAAAAATATTGTTATATCATAAAAGTTTATAATATAATATTGATAACATATATCAACTATAAAGAATGGAGTTAAATATGAAAAAGAACACTGTGCAAGAAACACTTCTATTTCCGCTAGTAGGTAGAGCCAAATGCTATATAGATTGGCCAAAAGTGTTTGAAGATAAAGAATCTTTAGAGATATTGAATCAAATTGGAATAAACCCAGAAGATAGGGAACTTAGCAAAATCGGAAACTTACTTTATGGAATCAGGCATCATATAAATGTTAAACTTGCAAAAGATTTTATAATGGAGCATCCAAAAGCCCATGTAGTCAATTTGGGGTGTGGTTTAGATAGCATATTTAAAAAAATCGATAATGGAAAAATTAAATATTATAATCTAGATTTTCCTGATGTTATAGAACTTAGAAATAATTACTTTCCAATAACTAATAGAGAATATAATTTAGCATATTCAATGTTAGATTATAAATGGATGGATGAAATTAATTATAAAATAGAAGATGGAATTATATTTCTTTGTGCCGGCGTATTATATTATCTAAAAGTCAATGAGGTTAAAGATATGATTAAAGCTATGAGTGAAAGATTTCCAAAAGGCAGATTAACTTTCGATAATGAACCTCCAAAGATGATAGAAAAAAGTAATAAAGCGATTAAAAAATCTGGCATAGAACAAGCGACTTTGCATTTTAAAATAAAAAATCCTTATGATATAAAGAATTGGAGCGACTATATAGAAAATGTCATGATATTGGAAGATTTTTCTAAAGATTTGCCAAACAAAAAGTATCTTTCCCTTTGGGCAAAAGTATTACTAAAAATTATAAACAAAAAGAAATATGTATATCAGATGATTATCGATTTTAAATAAATTATCAAGGGGCTTAGGCCTCTTTTATATTTTAGATACATAAATTCAATAAAATTAACATCTCCATAGACTTTTGTAGTATAATAATATAATACCCGAATTAGGAGTGGTTTTTTGGAAAAGTGGTTTATTAGATCCGGCAATACCAATCTGGTAGACGTTGGAAAAACAGAAGAAGAAAAAATTTTATATAGAATCATTGCAAATAGAGGCATAGAAGATGAAAAAGAATTAGAAAAGTTTTTGAATCCGTCTTTAAAATATTTAAACGATCCACAGTCTTTAAAAGATATTGAAATAGCGACTGATATACTATTAGATGCGATTGAAAGTTCACAAAAGATTAGAATCGTTGGAGATTATGATGTTGATGGTGTAATGAGCACATATATCCTATATACATTTATAAAACGCATTGGAGGAAATGTAGATTATTATATTCCTCACAGGATGCACGATGGATATGGCATCAATGAAGATATTGCCAAAAAAGCTATTGAAGATAATATATCTTTAATTATTACTTGTGATAATGGCATTGCAGCATTCGATGCAATTAAAAAATTAAAGGATAATGATTTATCGGTCATTATAACAGATCACCATAATGTGCTACAAGATGAAAATGGCCTAGATATTATTCCAAATGCAGATGCAATAATAAATCCCAAACAAAGAGAATGCAAATATCCATATAAAAATTTATGCGGAGCAGCCGTGGCATATAAATTTATAGATTTTGTGGCGATACAATTGGGAATAGACTCGGATGAAATTATAAGGGATTATCTAGAATTTGCTGCATTAGCAACGATTTGTGATGTCATGCCGATTACAGATGAAAATCGTGTAATTGTAAAAAATGGCCTTGAACTTTTAAACTCAACGGTAAATATTGGGATGAAAGCTTTGATTAAGGCTTCTGGCATTGAAGATCAAAAAATTGAAATATACCATGCCGGATTCGTATTAGGGCCAACGATAAATTCAACAGGCCGAGTAGATTATGCAAAAATGGCACTTGAATTGCTGCTTACTAAAGATTCCAAAAAAGCTCTCGAGATTGCAAGTAAAATGAGAGAGCTAAATTCAAAACGCATGAAGATTACAGAATATGGAAAGGAAATAGCCGATCAATATATTTTAGAAAATAATTTATTAAAAGACGATATAATTATAATATCGCATCGAGAAATTAATGATTCAGTTGCAGGCATTATTGCAGGTAGAATTAAAGAAGATTTATATAGGCCGACCATAGTCCTGTCTGAAAAAGACAGAATCTCCAAAGGTTCTGCTCGTTCAATTGATGAATATAATATGTATGACGAACTAAATAAAGTTTCAGATCTACTATTAAAATTTGGAGGTCATAAATCTGCAGCAGGACTTTCAATTAATACTGAAGATGTAGAAAAGTTGAGAACAAAATTAAATCAAAATTCAAAACTTACTAAGGATGATTTGCAAAAAAAAGTCTATATTGAATTGGGACTACCCTTAAACTATATAACATTAGATTTAGCTGACAAACTCTCGCAAATGCAGCCCCATGGCTTGGGCAATCCAAAGCCTATATTTGGCTCTAAAAATATATTGATAAAGACTATAAATGTATTTGGTGAAAAGAGAAATGTGATAGCTTTAGATCTTTTTGGAAATGGCACAAATATTAGGGGTATTATGTTTGAAGACGAAAAAGAGTTTATAAAACGTTTAGAAAAATACATGAATCCGTCGGAAGTTTCAGAGTTTATGAAAGGTCAGACAAACGGCTTTAATTGTGATATAATATACACTATTAATATAAATGAATTTAGAGGTAAACGTACTGCTCAAGCAAATATTAGCGGTATTAGAATAAATAGAAATAATTAAGACATTTTATTAAGATAGGGGTACATTATGAATTATGATAGTATGTTAAAGGAATTAATAACTCGAATAAAAAGCTACAGCCCTAGTGCAGATATAGAAAATCTCACTAAGGCGTTTTGGTATGCCAAAAATGCTCATGAAGGACAGCTTAGAAATTCGGGCGAAGATTATATCATTCATCCAATAAATGTATCTTATATATTGACAGAACTCAATATGGACGTGCCGACTATAATTGCTGGATTGTTACACGATGTAGAAGAAGATACAGATGCTACTTATGAAGATATTGAAAATGAATTTGGCACTCAAATAGCCGATCTAGTAGAAGGTGTAACAAAACTTAAAAAGATTCATTATAGATCTAAGCAAGAAAATCAAGCTGAAAACTTGAGAAAAATGGTCTTAGCAATGGCAAAAGACATTAGGGTCATTATTGTTAAGTTAGCAGATAGACTTCACAATATGCGCACATTGGAATATATGACACCTCAAAAGAAAAAAGAAAAGGCCTTAGAAACTATAGAAATCTATGCGCCACTTGCCCATAGATTAGGTATTCAAAAAATAAAATCTGAACTAGAAGATTTGTCGCTTAGATATTTAGAACCGCAGATCTATTATGATTTGGCAGATAAAGTCAACAAAAAGAGAATCGAAAGAGAAAAGTTAATTGACAATATAATAAATATCTTAAAAGAAAATTTAGAAAAATTAAAAATTGAAAGTGAAATTAACGGTAGACCAAAAAATTTATATAGCATTTATAAAAAAATGTATAATCAAGGAAAGGCCTTTGATGAGATTTATGATTTGTCTGCAATAAGAGTTATTGTTGATGATATTAGCGATTGCTATGCTATTTTGGGCGTAGTCCATACACTATGGAAGCCAATACCTGGTAGATTTAAAGATTATATTGCAATGCCCAAACCTAATATGTATCAATCATTACACACAACCGTTATTGATTCTAAAGGTGATATATTTGAAGTGCAAATTAGAACTAAGGAGATGCATAAGACAGCGGAATATGGAATTGCAGCGCATTGGAAATATAAAGAAGGCATTTCAAAAAATAGTCAATTAGACAATAATCTCACATGGCTTCGTCAACTTCTTGATTGGCAAAAAGATTTGAACAATCCAGAAGATTTTCTAGAAACTTTAAAAATAGATTTTTTCACAGACGAAGTTTATACTTTTACTCCAAGAGGAGATGTTATAAATTTGCCTGAGGGCTCAACACCAATCGACTTTGCTTATAGAGTCCACTCGGCAGTGGGGAATGCCTGCGTGGGTGCAAAGATAAATGGCAGAATCGTTCCATTAAATTATCAATTAAAAAATGGAAATATAGTAGAGATTATAACAAATCCCAATTCTGCTCCAAGCCTCGACTGGCTAAAGATAGTTAAATCGCCCCAAGCGAAAAATAAAATAAGACAGTATTTCAAAGTTAAGGATAAAGATAAGAATATTGAACTTGGAAAGACTATCTTAGATAGAGAAATAAAGAGAGTGGGTTTAAAACCTTCAGAAGTTTTAAAAGAAAAATGGCTAAGACCAATTGCTAAAAGGCATAGAAATAATTCAATTGACGATCTATATGCAGCAGTTGGCTATGGTTCATTGACATCGAATCAGATAGTTCAAAGACTTGTAGAACAGTATAATAAAGAAAATAAAGCAAAAGAAGAAACTAGTAATATAAAAATTGTTTCTGGTAGAAAAAGAAGAGATGACCATGGCATAACTGTCAAAGGTGCTGACAATTTGAAAGTCAGATTTGCAGGTTGTTGTAATCCAGTGCCTGGAGACAATATAATAGGCTATATCACAATGGGCAGAGGCATATCTGTTCACAGAGTAGATTGTCCAAATATAGTAAATGAACAAGACAAATCGCGTTTTATTGAAGTACATTGGGATATAGAAAATGATAGCTCATATACTGCAGAAATTGCTATACGTTCAATCGATCGCGGAGGCCTGCTTTCAGATGTGACGAATAGAATTAATGACTCAGGTGTGAAACTGTCGGCGTTAAATGCAAGAACAAATAAAGATAAATTGGCAATAATAAATATAGTTTTAGAAATACATGATGTCAAAGAATTAGATAGACTTATGGAGCGCATTAGAAAAGTTAAAGGCGTAATAAATGTAAATAGAGTCACTTCATAGGAGGAAAAATGCGAGCAGTTATACAAAGAGTAAAAGGTGCAAAAGTTAAAGTCGAAAACGAAACGATTAATGAAATAGATAAAGGATTCTTGGTGCTACTAGGTGTAGAAGAAGATGATACAGATAAAGATTTAGAATATATTTGCAATAAAACAATTGGATTAAGAATATTCGAAGACGAAAACAAAAATATGAATTTATCACTAGCAGATGTTGGTGGAGAAATTCTTGCTATATCACAATTTACTCTATATGGAGATGCTAGAAAAGGACGTAGACCTTCTTTTATTAAGGCTGCAAGGCCCGAAAAAGCAAATCCTTTATATGAAAAATTTTTAGAAAAATGTAATAATAAAGGCATAAAAACATATGGCGGTGTTTTTGGAGCCCATATGGAAATTGAGCTTATTAACGACGGACCTGTCACAATAATACTTGACAGCTCCAAAATATTATAAGGAGTATTATGGAAATTATAACTATGTCTTTAGGGTCTATGGGGGTAAATACTTATCTTATTATAGATGAAGATACTAAAGAAACTGCTGTAGTAGACCCTGGAGCAGGCGCAGATTTAATTGAGAAAGAATTGAATAAAAGAAATTGCAATTTAAAATATATACTATTGACACATGCGCATGCAGATCATATTGGCGCGGTATCGTATTTAAAAGAAAAGTATCCAGAAGCTGATATTGCGGTTCACGAAGCCGATGTAGATATTTTAAAAACACCGCATAAAAATTATAGTAATGCAATTTTAAATAGAGCAGTATCAATCGATGCAGATCTAATTTTGAAGGCGGATTCTAAAATATTGATAGGCAAAAACGAATTTACTATAATATCAACACCTGGGCATACGCCTGGAAGCATTTGTTATTATATACCAAATGTTTTAATCTCAGGAGATACTTTATTTAAAGGCAGCGTAGGAAGATGGGATTTGTTTGGCGGAGATCTTTCTAGTCTTAGAGAATCTGTTAAGAAATTACTAAGACTACCTGAAGATACAAAAGTTTTACCTGGACATGGACCTGCCAGTACAATAGCATTTGAAAAACAAAATAATATGTTTTCGGAGATTTAATATGATTTCTGTAAACACTTTGGGCTTTGACAATCATAAAGACTATTATGAATTGGTAAGAGCCTTTTTTTCAGACTATGAACTAGAAGGCGTTTTAAAAGCAGAATTTAGATACTATAATAATAAATTTGTCACTAATATATTGCTAGATGATAGATTATATGAACACAGTCAAAATACGGGCAAATATTTTGAAAAGATGAGTAAAAATTTCTTTAAAAGAGAGATTTATGAAGCCATAAAATATATTTTCAATAAAAGCCTTCCTTGGGGCTCTTTAACGGGCATCAGACCAGTTAAACTTGTGCGAGAAATTATGGAAGCAAAAAAAGGATCGGCTTATGAAATATTATTAAAAGAATACAATATTTCAAAAGAAAAAATTGAATTATCTAAAAGTATTTCTGATTTGCAGTATAAAATTTTAAACTCATTACCGAGTTCTTATAGTATATATATAAATATTCCGTTTTGCCCAAGCATTTGTAAATACTGTTCATTTCCAACTTATAAATATTCAGAAAGTATGGCTGAACTTTATATAAAAAATCTGATAAAAGAGATCAAAACTTTTGAAAACCTTAGAGAAGAAAAGCCGAATTCAATTTATATTGGAGGAGGAACACCTACAGCTTTATCATATACTTTATTAGATGGCTTGTTAGAAAATATTATCAAAATTTATGGTAATGATTTTGAATTCACAGTCGAAGCTGGAAGGGCAGATACAATAGATAGAAACAAACTTAAGATATTAAAAGAGTATGGAGTAAACAGAATATCTATAAATCCTCAAACTTTCAATCGTGATAGCTTAATAGCCATTGGGAGAGAGCAAGAGGATGAAGCTATTTACGATGCATTTTATTTGGCTAAAACGATTGGCTTCAATTCAATAAATGCTGATTTGATTAGCGGTTTGCCAAAAGATAATTACGAGAGTTTTTCGAATACGTTATTAAATACTGTAAAGCTCGAACCTGATAATATTACAATTCATGCACTGTCTGTAAAAAATGGTTCGCAGATATATAATATTGGTGGATACAAAAATCCTGAATATGAGAAAATGGATAAGCTCTCGAGAGAATTTATGAGAAAAAACAATTATTTTCCCTATTATCTTTACAGACAAAAGCGTATAAGCGGAGCATCAGAAAATATTGGTTACTCAATTGTAGGAAAAGAATGCATCTACAATATAGTGATGATGGAAGATACTGATGATATAATTGCTTTTGGTCTTGGGGGAGTAAGCAAGAGGATTTTTGATGATGGAAGAATAATTCGTCAGCCAAATTTTAGAGGCTTAAGAGAATATAATGAGCGTTTTGACGAAATTATTTCTAAGAAAAGAATACTTTTTGATTTGGAGGATTAGATGAAGCTAAAAAAGTTATTAAATTCTATTGACTATTTAGACATAAAGGGAGATTACAATAAATTTATTGATATAAAAGACATTTGTTATCATACCGATAAAATAGTCGAAAATTCAATCTATGTTGCAATAAAAGGCTTTAAAACGGATGGACATAAATATATTAAAAAAGCAATCGAAAATGGCGCTATCATAGCAGTCGTCGAAGAGTTTACAAATGATGAATGCGTTCAAATTAAAGTACCAGACTCCAGAAAAGCATTGGCTGATCTAAGTTATAGATTTTTCGATGAACCTAGTGGAGAATTAAATATTATAGGCATTACTGCCTCTAATGGAAAAACTACTACTGCATTTATGACAGAGAGTATCTTCAATTATAATAATATAGACACTGCAATTTGTGGCACAGTGGAATTAAAATATAAAGATGTGTTTATTCCATCTGTACTCACCACACCAGAAAGTCGCGAATTACAGTATCATATAAGGAATATGGCCGATAAAGGAGTAGAAAACTTAATTATGGAAGTTTCTAGCGCTGGGGAGTATTTAAATAGAGTTAGAAATATCGAATATGATATAGTAACATTTAATAATTTTACACCAGAACATTTAGATATGCATAAGAGCGCAGAAAATTATTTTGCAGAAAAGAGCCGCCTAATAACGGAAGCAAAACCCTCAGCATATGCCATATTAAATATGGACGAGCCCAAAATTAAAAGCCTAAAATCAAAGACTTGCGCAAAGGTAATTGGATATTCATTTGAAAATGAGAATGAAGACATATTTGTTAAAAATATTGATTTGTCGACTGGTTTTGGTAGATTTGAGCTTTTAATCAATACCCCAATAGAAGCTGATGACTTTATAATTGAACCACAAAGTTTAAATGTCAAATTAAATGTGGCAGGTTTTTCTTCGATAATGAATGCAGTGCCTGCAATTATGATAGGTCTTTTTATGGGAATCGATGCAGAAAAAGTATTAAGAGGAATAGAGCAATTTAAAGGTGTGGAAAGACGGTTTGAGATAATATATGATCAAGATTTTAAAATTATAGACGATCATTATGCCAATAGAATAAATGTCGATGTAACTTTAAATACATTGAGTCAAATGGATTATAATGAATTAGTAATACTCTATGCACTAAGGGGAAGTAGAGGCGTAGAAGTTAATAGAGATATCGCAAATGAAACTTGCAAATGGATGGAAAAAATCCGCTGTAAAAAATTAATACTTACAACTTCGGAAGATATAGTTGGAGAAAAAGACTTTGTCACTGAAGATGAACTAAAAGTTTTCAAAGAAGAACTAGAAAAAGCTGGCGTGAGCGCAAGAATAGTTAAGACTCTCAAAGAGGCCTTAGATATTTCGTTAGAAGCTGTAAAAAAGGGAGATGTATTACTCTTAGGAGGTGCTCAAGGCATGGATAAAGCCGCTGGAATTATTTTGCCTAAGCTAGCAGAGGGAAAATCTGAAGAAAAGAAAAAAGAAATCTTAAAGCCTTTAGAAACTAGAATTTGCTAAAGGAGATAAATCTTTGACTGCTCCTTTAATTTAGGAGCAGTTTAATATTTTCAATCTTAAATAAATATTAATCAAAATAGCTTGATAAGATAATCAAAATCAAATACAATAACTAATAACAAAAATCATTAAAAAAAGACAGTAAAGAATGTCTGAAAAAGTGGAGGATTTTATGCTTTTATTTATATTATTGACAGTAAAATTTTTATTATTTCAATATTTTACAAAGATTATATCTGCACCATGGCTAGTCTTTGCTATGGATATGGTATTTTTAAGCATCTATTATTTGATAGCAAGGAGAAAAGATAAAGTCTCGACAATCATAAGCTTAGTAATTTATTCAGTAATATCTTTTATAATATTTGCAGATATTGTCTATTTTACATATTTCAATAGACTGCCTTCAATTTATGAATTAGGCCATGCAGGAGTTCTAACAGATGTAACAGATGCTATATTTGTTTTAATAAGATGGCACGATTATTTATTTATATTAGATATACCAGTATTAATTTTCTTGGCATATAAGAATAAACTACATCTCATAGATCAATTTATAGAAGATAAATTAAAAAAATTCTATCAATATATTCCATATGCAATGCTTTTAATATCGGTATTAATTATCGCAATTGGCCACAATAGAATAAATGAAGTAAGAGATATGCAGTTATTTACCTATCACGCTAGAGATATTTTGGGACTAAGACATGAAAACTATTCAGATCTAGATCTGCAAGGAAATTATGAAAAATCATCTAATACTCCTAATGAATGGACTGGAATTGCCAAAGGTAAAAATTTATTCATAATACAGGTTGAAAGTTTAAATAATTTTGTAATAAACAGAGAATATAATGGCCACGAAATAACGCCTGTAATGAATAAACTAATTGAAGAAAATGGAACGATCTATGCAGACGACTATTTTGAATTACTGGGAGCTGGCAATACATCAGATGCAGAATTTGTGAGTTTACATTCTTTATATCCTAGCATTAAAAATCCATCATATGAAGTTTATAAAGATAAATATGTTTTCGGTTTGCCAAAAATTTTAACTGAAAATGGATATAAAAACACAGCGTTTCACAATTATAAAAGGGATTTTTGGATCAGAGATACGGCATATCCACATATAGGCTTTGAACGATTTATAGCAGAGGATAATTACGAATTGGATGATATAATTGCAATGGGTCTTTCAGATAAAAGTTTTTTCAGGCAATCCATGCCGTATATATTAGATATGGATAGACCAATTTTTGCATTCTTAGTAACTTTAACATCGCATATTCCCTATGAAATGCCTGATGAGGATATTGTCATTCCAATAAAACCAAAAGACCAAGGTTCCATCTTTGGTAATTATATGAACTCAATACATTATACTGATGCTGCAATTGGAGAATTTATCGATGATTTAAAAAAACATAATCTTTATGATGACAGTGTAATTGTAATT
>JAUNVH010000018.1:0-10970 GCA_030537765.1 Tissierellia bacterium
AAAAAAGTACAGTCTTTTTAAAATTTTTATTAATTTTTATCATCAAATCCATTCTTATTATTCTTATGCCAGCGCCACGCATCTTCTATCATAGTTTTGATATTTTCTCTCTTTGGATTCCAACCTAGTCTAGATTTTATCTTTTCGCTAGATGCAATTAAGACGGCCGGATCGCCAGGTCTTCTGTCGGTTACTTTTGCTTTTATTTCATGAGCCGTTACAATTCTTGCCGCCTCTATAACTTCTTTTACAGAAAATCCATTGCCACTTCCCAAATTAAATATTTCGCTGTCATTATTATCTAATAAATACTCCAATGCCAAATTATGGGCATCGGCTAAATCTAAGACATGAATATAGTCTCGCAAACAAGTTCCGTCTTTAGTTGGATAATCGTCACCATATATTGAGATATATTCTCTTTTACCAAGCGGCACTTGCAAAATAAGAGGTATCAAATGCGTTTCAGGCCCGTGATCTTCGCCAATATCTCCATCGGGATGCGCTCCTGCAGCATTGAAATATCTCAATGAAACATATTTCATGCCATAAGCAATATCAAACCAATGCATCATTTTTTCCATTGCTAGTTTTGTTTCGCCATAGGGATTTGTAGGTTTAGTCGGATCTGTTTCTAAAATTGGAATATTTTTAGGCTCACCATAAGTCGCCGCAGAAGATGAAAATACAATTTTTTCTACTTTATTTTCATACATTCGTTTTAAAAGACATAACATTCCATAGACATTATTGGAATAATATTTATAAGGATCAGTCATGCTCTCTCCAACTAACGAATTTGCTGCAAAGTGTATTACGCCTTCTATATCATTTTCTTTAAAGACTTGGTCAAGTTTTTCAGTATCTCTTATATCGAATTGATAAAACTTTTCTACATCTACGCTTTTTCTATGTCCCGTTTGCAAATTGTCTAAAACTATAATTTCTTTGCCAAGTGATTGCAAATGTCTTACAGTATGAGAGCCAATATAGCCTGCTCCGCCAGTTATCAATATACTCATAGTACTACCTCCCTTGGTCCATCGTCTATTTTTGATAAAAATATTTCACATTCTATATCTGTTCTTTCGAAATATTTTTTGCTAACTTCTGATTTAAAATCTTCGAAGCCTGAAGTCTTTATAAGCGCAATTGCACAGCCACCAAAACCTGCTCCCGTCATACGAGCGCCTAAAGTGTTTTCATTTTCTCTTGCTGCCTCTACAATGCTATCGAGTTCAAAGCCTGTCACTTCGTATTTTTCTTTCAGCGATTTATGTGAAGAGTCTAAAAGTCTTCCCATCTGGATTAGATCATTATTTTCCATTGCCATGATCATAAGTTTTACTCTTTGATTTTCTGTAACTACATGGAGTACTCTATTTTTTATATTTTCGTCTTTGATTTTATCTAAGGCTTTATAAAATCTTTGATCTGGTAAAAAATCGCAAAGATTATTTATATCTTCGTATTTTTTTAATATTTCAAGCCCCTCTTCACATTCTTTTCGTCTTATATTATATTTAGAATCTTTTAATTCTCTGCGTTTATTCGTGTTTAAAATTACGAAACTATAATCTTTTAAATCCATATCGATATATTCATAATCTAGAGTATTTGTATCTAAATAGATTGCTTTATTGTCTTTACCCATAGTTATTGCAAATTGATCCATAATTCCAGAATTTACACCTATATATTCGTTTTCAACTTGCTTGCCCAGCTTTGCCATTTCGATATTTGGGATTTTGTCTTTATTAAAAAATACGCTCACAATTTTTGCAATCAATATTTCTAGCGATGCAGAAGAAGAAAGGCCTGCGCCATTTGGAATATTGCCATATATTAAAATATCGCATCCTCCAATTTCATAGCCTGCCTCTTTAATAAATTTAAACATGCCGACGACATAGTTGATCCAATTTCTATTTTCATCATATTCTAAATCTGAAAGTTCAATTTCGTCTTCATATTCCATATTTAAAGATTTTAATCTGAGTTTATTAATCGAATTTGGTTTTGCGATTGCATATGTTCCTATGTCTATGGCCGCTGGCAATACTTTTCCGCCATTATAATCTATATGTTCGCCAATTATATTTATGCGCGATGGGGCAAAGAAAACTCTTCCCCCATCACCAAAATATTCAACAAATTTTTTCTTTAAATTATTTAATTCACTCTTGCCAAGCATCTTTTGACCTCTCAAAACTTTCTCTAAGTTCTTTTGCAGTCTCTTCAACTCTTCTGGGATTTCCATGGACCCATGCGCCCGTTTCAGATGAGGCATTCCACTTTATAGAATTTTTCCCTCTAAGCGGCGGGAAAAATTTTACATTAAATCTATAAAATTTGTCGCAATCTCTATATTCATCTGAATTAACTGGCCTTTGATAAATGCACATCATATATGGAAATTCTCTGTCAAATAGTCTGTCGAAAGAAAGCGTAAGTCTTTTTAAAATTTTTGCAAAAGAATGAATTTCTGCTTCTTTAAAATCTTCAAAGCTTGCAATATCATTTTTTGCAACTATATATACGCCGTAAGGATATTCGCAAAAGAATGGCACAAAGATTGCAAAATTTTCATCTTCATAGATCATTCTCTCTTTGAATTCTTTTTCTTCTGAAATCATCTTAGAAAAAATATTATCGCCCGTCTTTTCGTAATATGCTTTTGCATTTTCAAGTTCTATTTTTAGCCTCAATGGCATTTCTGAATAGGCATAGATCTGTCCATGTGGATGTGGCATAGTTGTGCCAACTTCTTTTCCACGATTTTCAAATGGAAATATATATTTTATTTTCTGATCTTTCTTTAGTTCTATAAATCTCTCTTTCCAAAGTCTGACCAATTTTTCTATATGCTCAATACTCTGTTCGTAAAGATGTGCATTATGGTCGGGAGAATAAAGTATGACATCGCATTTGCCATAAGACTCTTTAGTCTTGTAAAATTCCGAACCGACATCGTCAGGCTTCGGTGGATTTTGCGAAAGTATCGGAAAATCATTGTCGTATTTTAAAACATCATAATCCTCAGGCACTTTACCCGAGCCTGGATCGAATGGACAAAAATCTTTGGGCATATCAGGTCTTTTCGATCTATCTGCACTGACCATAACCCAATCGCCTAATAATGGATTGTATCTAAGTTCTGCCACAAAATCACCTCAAATTATCTATAATAATATTTAAATTCCAATTAATTTTACTATTTGCTTTAATCATTGTTATCTTATCATTTTTTATTGCCGTATCTAGAGAATCGTAATAGCCTGAAGCAGGTTCAATTGCAAAATTATATTCACCTTTGAAGCCTCCTTTAGTTATCCAAAAACCCAGATATTTATTTATATTTTCATCAAATTCATAGCGCAGTTTCAATGCTTGATTTCTAAATATTGCTTCTATTTCTCCATTGTCTAGAGGATTTTTAAAATAGAATTTATATTGACCTTTATCAGGATACTCCCTAAGCAAGGTGTAATCAAAATCATATTTTTTAAAATCAATCACATTTTCAATCTCTATATTTTTAGAAATTGAGATTTCTGTAGCATCGTCAAAATTTAATAGTCCATGAAATGCCCATAGATAATAAATATCCATATCTGACAAATTTATTAATTCATACTCCAAAATTATTTTAGAATCACTTAGTCTTATATTTCTGGAAAATTTTAAATCTAAAGATTTTAGATTTACAGAAGATTTTAGATAATCGTCTATAATTATATTTTCCCATTTTAGTGCCCATAAATCTCCATGGTCTGGCAAAATAATATCTGTATTAGGATATAGACATTTGTCGATAGTTGGAAGCATCTCATCTGCGCCCGAGGTATCGTATTTAGAAAAGTCATCGCCAAATTTTGGCTTTTCGTAAAACTTTTTCGTAGGTTGAAATAAAAATTCGTAATCGGGATTTTTATTCCTAATTGAACAAATTTTTGCTCCGAAATCTTTTAAAACTTTTACATCTAGATACTCATTTTCTATAGAAAAAGCATCTAAATTTAGATGCTTTTTTTCACTAATATAAATCATTTTTTAGCTAAATACTTTCTGACATCTATTGCCACGGCTACTATTATAATTATACCTTTGACAATGCCTTGAACATATGGATTTACTCCAATATATTGTAGTCCATAGCCTATAAATTGAAGAATTAAAGTTCCGATTAAGACGCCTGGAACAGTTCCAACTCCTCCACTAAATGAAACCCCGCCCACAACGCAAGCAGAGATAGCATCTAGCTCATAGGCATTACCAATATTTGTATTTACTGATCCAATTCTAGCAGCCTCCAAGAATCCAGCAACTCCATAAAATATTCCCGAGATTAAATATATTAGCATAATATTCTTAACTAGATTAACTCCCGATACTGCTGCTGCTTCAGGATTGCCTCCTATTGCATACATATTTTTTCCAAGCGTTGTCTTGTTCCAAATTATATACATCACAATAGCAGCAATCGCCAAATATATGACTAGTTTCGGAATTCCAAAAACATTTCCATTGACAAGATTTATATATTTAGGAGCCAATGAACCTAATGGCTGCGCTCCACCGGCTTGAGAGTCAATATAGATTTGTATCAAGCCAAAAGCAATCAGTTGAGTGCCCAGCGTTACTATAAATGCATGTATCTTTAAGACGGCAACTCCAAAACCGTTTATCAAGCCGAATACTACACCGGCTAATATTGCAATTGCAAGTGGAATTAACATATTAATATCGCCAAGCTCTGGATACATTCTAGCTCCATAAGTCAATGATTGAAGCATTGAAGCTGAAAGCGCTGCCGAAAGTCCCATGACTCTACCTGCAGAGAGGTCAGTTCCTTGAAGTATTATCAAGCCGGCCACGCCCAGCGCCATAATTCCTCTAGTCGATGCCTGTTTCAATACATTGATAAAGTTCACAGGCGACAAGAATGTCGAGTCGATAATTATAATGCCTATTATCATTGCGCCCAATATAAAATAGAGCGCGTAATTTAATAAAAATTCTCTTTTACTCTGGTTTTTCAACGAGAGAAGCTTATTTTGTTTTCCCATTTCTCTCTCCTCTATAAATATTTAGCGGCTAATGCCATAATTTTTTCCTGATCCAAATCTTCAGTATTTTCAATGCCTGCCACTTTACCATTACTCATAACCATAATTCTGTCACAAATTCCTAGAAGCTCGGGCAGTTCTGAAGATACAATAATTACACCTTTGTCCTTCTTTGCCAAATCGATAATCAATTGATAGATTTCATATTTGGCGCCTACATCAATACCTCTTGTGGGCTCGTCTAATAATAATATTTCTGGCTCTGTAAGTAGCCATCTGCCTATAATAACCTTTTGCTGATTTCCTCCCGATAAGGATTTAATCAAAGTTCTCTGACTGGGAGTTTTAACTCTCATAGAATCAATGACCCAATCTGTATTGTCTTTCATTTTTTTATTACTTAAAAAGACTCCATTTTTATTTCTTTCCAAACTCGAGATTACAGAATTGGCTTGTACATTTAGTACTGGAAAAATTCCAGTCGCACGTCTTTCCTCTGTCAAAAATGCCATGCCCATTTTAATTGCATCTTTGGCAGTATGATTTTTTATTTCTTCACCATTAAATAAGATCTTTCCGCTCTCGATAGTTGCAGTGCCAAATAAATGCTCCAAAAGTTCTGTTCTCCTTGCTCCAACAAGGCCTGCAACTCCCAGAATTTCGCCTTTACGCAATTCAAACGATACATCTTTTATATTGGGCTGATATTTTCCGGTTAAGTTTTCAACTTTCATGACCACTTCTCCGGGGACATTTGTCTTAGGCGGGAATCTATTTGTGAGTTCTCTGCCGACCATATAGGATATAATTTTATTATTGTCCATATTTTCGGCCCTATCTGTTACGACCCATTTTCCATCTCTAAAGACTGTGATATCGTCTGAAATTTGTAGAATTTCTTCCATCTTATGAGAAATATATACAATTCCCATGCCTCTTTGTTTTAATAATCTAATAATTCTAAATAATACTGCAACTTCTTGTTCCGTCAAAGACGAAGTAGGTTCGTCTAAGATTAAAATCTTTGCATCATAAGATACAGCTTTTGCAATCTCGACCATTTGTCTTTGAGAAACTGAAAGTTTTTCGACTTTAATTGTAGGATCTATATCTAATTCTAAATCCTTAAAGACTTTAGCAGTATAATCATTCATTTCTTTATGGTCTATAAACAATCCGCGCTTTGGAAAACGACCGAGCATCATATTTTCAGCTACCGATCTTTTCATTACCTGATTTAGTTCTTGGTGAACCATTGATACTCCCTGTTCTAGAGCTTCTTTTGGATTTGTAAATAGAGTTTTTTTACCATTAAATATTATTTCGCCTTCATCTTCTTTATAGATTCCAAATAGAATCTTCATCAAAGTAGATTTTCCGGCCCCATTTTCTCCCATCAGTGCGTGTACAGTTCCAGGTCTAACCTTTAACTGAGCTTTATCTAGAGCTTTTACACCTGGGAAAGATTTGGATATATTTATCATTTCCAGCAAATATTCACTCTTTGCCATAATTTCTCACCTGCCTTATAAGGAAAAAAAGAGCCACACATCAGCATGACTCTTTTTTATGTGTGTATTTATTTACCAGTATATGGTTGATAAGGAATTCTAACTGCGAATCCTGATTCGTCATATTCGTAATCAGTGCCTTCTAAGAAATCTTTTCCTTCGACTGCATTTTTAGCAAGAGTAATAAGAGCTTTCGCCATTGCTTCAGCATCTTGTTTTACAGTACCTGCCATGATTCCTTGTGAAATAGCTTCTTGAGCTTCTTCAGTAGCGTCTACGCCATATGCCGGAATAAGTTTATCAGAGTCTTGAAGAGCTCCTGCTTTTTCATCATATACATTATAGCCACTAGCTTTTAAAGCGTTAATTGCACCAATAGCCATTGAGTCGTTATTTGCTATTACCACGTCAATATTGTCTAAGTCTTTTGCAATCCAAGCGTCCATAGCGTTTTTAGCTTGTTCTGTATCCCAAGCTGCTATTTGCATACCGATTTCATTAACTTCGATACCATTAGCTTCGATTGTTTCAACTGAATATTTAGTTCTTGCAATAGCTTCAGCATTGTCAAGTCCACCATGTAGCATTACATAGTCTAATTTTCCATTGCCATTTCTGTCAACAATTTTTCCATCTGCCCAGTCTTTAGCAATCATTTCACCTTGGATAACGCCAGCTTCTGGTTTGTTTGTGCCGACAAATCTTGCAAGGTCATATTCTTTGTAAACTTCAATGTCTTCAGGTTCTCTATTGAACAGTATAAGTGGCAAGCCTGCCGCTTTAACCTTTTCAATAACAGTTGGAGCAGCTCCAGTGTCAACAATATTTACTAATACACATTCAGCGCCCTTACTGATAACATTGTCAAGTTCGTCATTTTGTTTTGCTTGGTCATTTTGAGCATCTTGTGAATTTAGCTCAAAACCTTCGGCAGCTGCCATTTCTTCAAAGTTATTTCTCACAGTAGAAATATAAGCATCGCCGTAATTATAATATAATACGCCGATTGTTGGAGCGTCTCCATCTTTAGCTGGAGCATCTCCTCCATCATCTTTCTTACCACATGCTGCCATTGTAGTTGCCATGATAACGATTGCTAGTATCAAGGCGATTCTTTTGTTAAGTTTCATTTTGTCCTCCTCAATAAATATTTACATCTTGCACGATACTTATTCCGTGTATATTTGAGTATATCATATATTTACAAGGTTATCTATACATTTAAAATTAAGATAAAATTTTGTTCCAAGCTTGAAAGATTGATAATTCAACATTTTAGGGCAATTTATTAGAAAAGGGCGTAAAAAAAATCATACCCCATATTAAAGGCCATAATTTCAATTAGCCAAATAATATGAGATATGAATTTTATTGTATAGTAGACAGATTATTTAATGCAGTGCTTATAATATCTCTTGCAATAGGCGCTGCGTCTTTTCCGCCAGAGCCCTCTTCTTTTTCTAAAACTACGACTACTGCTACCACAGGATTATCAGCTGGAGCAAAACCAATAAACCATGCATTGTTTTCGCCAGCAGTCTGCGCAGTTCCAGTTTTGCCTGCGACCTGAACATTCTTAAGTCCTGCGTTTTTACCTGTTCCATTTTTGACAACTTCGACCATCATTTCTTTAATCTGCTCAGCAATTATAGGACTTACGGCCTGAGTCAATTCTTCAGTTTTAAATTCTTTAATCGTCTTTTCATCAAAGCTTTCAATCTTCTTAATCAGTCCGGGCTTTACAATTTTTCCACCATTTGCAATTGCAGATGTGCTCATAAGCATATTCATTGGTGTGGAGAGCACTCTGCCTTGCCCAATTGCCGAAGAAGCCAGTTCAGTTTTAGTCATCTTAGTAGTATAATCAAATTTTGAAACTTTAATCCCCAAATCGAATGGAATTTTTTGATTAAACATAAATTCTTCGGCAGTCTTGCCCAAATTATTTGCGCCTAAATCCATGCTTTTTGAAACGAAATATGTGTTTAGTGATAGTCTAAATGCGTCATTTAAACCGATATTTCCCAACTGTTTGTCGATTGGATCGTGAAAAGTATAGCCGTCTATTACTTGCTTTCCTGTATGTTCGTAATTTTTGTCTATCTCTTGATGCTCCATCAAAGAGGTTGCAGTTATAGTTTTAAATACAGAGCCGGGAGGATATAGACCATTTAATGCCCTATTATAGAGAGGACTTGTACTGTCTTTATTTATTTCTTCCCAATTCTCTTTGAGCGTTGAAGGATCAAAATCGGGCATGCTGACCATTGAATAAATTTCACCAGTCGTTGGATTCATACAAATTGCAGCGCCTTTATGATCTTTCATGAGCTGATGAGTCTTTTTTTGTAAAACTGTATCGATTGTGAGATAGATTGAACAGCCCGTATCTATATCTTGAAAATATTTTCTAGCGGCAGAAACTATTCCAGGTTCGTAATTGTTTAAAAGATAATCATTCATGCGCAGCTCCAAGGCCGATTTTCCCAAATCTTTATAAGAATAGCCAATAATATGACTATAAAGTCTTGGATAGCTATATATTCTTTTGGCATTTGAGCCCATCTCTTCACTATATGCTAGTATTTCTCCATTGCGATCGTAAAATGAACCGCGTTTTACGCTTTGTTGTTCAATATTATTTCTGCGATTTTTTGAACTCTTTTTATATTCGTCAGCTTTAAAAAATTGGAAATAGCTCAAATATACTATGAGAGCCACAAACATAGACATTATTATAATTAATACTGTTATGAGTCTCTTTTTTTGGATATCATTCATATTCGCCATCCTCCAATCTAATGCGCTGTTCAAATTCTTCAGAGGCAGCTTGCAAAATGGCCAAAGATATAAAGCTTGCAATCATTGAACTGCCGCCATAAGAAACAAATGGCAATGTGATTCCCGTCATCGGTATGAATTTGGTTACTCCACCTAATGCTAAGATAATTTGAACTCCAAAAGATATGCTAACTCCTATTGCTATAATTCTGTAAAATGTATTTCTTTGAACCAATGCTATTTTTAAGCCTCTATAAACTAATAACATAAATAGCATAATTACTCCAATGCCCACAAACATACCCATTTCTTCGCAGATTGCAGCGAAAATAAAATCTGAATTTACAACGGGAATAAATTTTGGATATCCAAGGCCGATTCCGCTTCCGAAAAATCCACCAGATGCCATTGCAATGAGCGATTCTAAAATTTGTCCTGCGGCAGGAACCCAAGGATCTAGCCAAATATTAAATCTAACTCTGACATGCGGAAAAATTAAATAGCCAGCAAAAACTCCTGCCAGCACCAAGAATACATTGATCCAAATAAGTGAACGCTTTTCTTCAAAAATAAATTGTAAACCCGTATAGATTGCCAAAAATAATACTGCCGAACCCATATCTCTTTGCACAAATAGAAAGCCTATAAAAATATAGACTATGGCCATTAAGATATATGGTGCATTTTTTTGATCTTTATATTTTTGAATATTAGTATAATAAGATCCGATTATAAAAATTAGTAGTATCTTTATAAATTCCGATGGTTGAAAAGAGATTACATCTCCAATTATAATCCAGTTTTTGGAACCATGAAATTCCTTTCCAATAGCAAGTGTCAAAATAAATAGTAAAAGACTAAGTGCTATATAAAAATTCATGAGCTTATACCATTTTCTGGAAATTTTTAAAATGAAATATGTCCCGTAAAACGCAACTATTCCAAGCAATGACCATAAAATATGTTTGAAACCAAAATATTGATCAATGCTAAAATTAATAATAACCCCGATACTTAAAAGCATCGATACTATCAAGAATATATAATGATCTCCCGAAGTTACTTTCTCCAATAAAATATTTGATAAATAGAGCAAAATTATTAAAGCAGATGTCATTATTGCGATATTTTTATTAATCTCTGTCTTATCATAAAAAATCAACATGCCAATTGCCAATATATCAAATATTAATAAGAGATTTCTAGGTTTTAGAATTTTAATATTATTACTTTGCATTATTTCACCTATTCACAAATAAGAATTGCACAAAGCCGACTCCTATTTGATCATTGTCTCTAAGTTCGACGCATTCTCTAATCTCTTCCCCATTTAGATAAGTTCCATTTGAACTTTTTAAATCTTCTATAAAATAGAGTCCGTCTTCGTAAAAAATTCTCATATGATATTTAGAGACGACTTTATCTTTTATTACAATATCATTTTTGGAATTACGTCCCACAGTCAATTCATCGGTAAGTGGATAGTATTCTTGCATTTTAAAACTGAGCGTATCTAAACGGTTTATAACTTTGAGATAGCCCTTTTCCAAATCAGTTGAACTCGTCTGAATCGATTTAATGTCTAAATAGATCAGTCGAATTATATTTA
>JAUNVH010000018.1:10980-35781 GCA_030537765.1 Tissierellia bacterium
TTATAAAAACATATATTATTAAAATAAACACATATTTTAAAGCTAATGACAAAATTTCAAACATTTGTCCAAACCTCCATCAATGATATATTAACATAAATCTAAATATAAATAAATATTATATTAGAAAAAGCTTCGTTTAAGTCTTAAGATTAGTCTAAGATTCATTATTTATAATGCTTTATTGAATCGATAATTTAGATTTGGTATACTGAATTTAGAAAGGAATGATTTATTTGAATAGATTTTATAGATCGAGCACAGATAAAATTATAAATGGCACAATGGGTGGTCTTTCTAAAAAATTAGGTATTGACTCCAATATAATTAGACTTGCAGCAGTTATATTTGCAGTTTTGTCGAGGCGTTCATTTTTGATGTTTGTAATCTATCTAATGCTCCCAATCTTTATTCAATCTGAAGATGAGATTAGTAGTGATTTATTATACGACAATAATGAATACGAAGATAGAAAAATCCCAGCTAAAAATAAAAATACCTTGGCCGTAATATTAATTGTCTTGGGAGTTTTTTTACTCCTTGCGAACAATAGTCACAAATTTTTAGCATATTGTAGACGATTATATAATTATTGGCCTGCAATATTGATTGTGCTTGGCATATTGATCTTTGTAAAGAGAGATTGAAATGAAAGAAGTTACTAAGATTGAAGTTCAAAAAAACAATCCGAAGCGCTTTAATCTCTATCTGGACGGTGAGTTTTTTATCGGCATTGGGGAGCAGACTCTAATCGACTTTAAATTTTTTGAAAATAAAAATCTCACTGAAGAAGATATTCTTTCTTTAAAAGCTAGAGAAGACTTTAATTATAATTTTAATCGCGCCCTAAACTATTTAAATCGTTCAATGCGAACTGAGACAGAGCTTAGAAGATATATGAAGAGAAAAGAAATTGACGATGCTCTATTAGACAGTATTTGCGAAAAATTAAAAGATGTAAAGATGCTTGACGATAAACTCTATGCAAGCCTTTTTATAGAAGAGAAACAAAGTGCAAATAGATATGGCAAAAAAAAGATAGAATATATGCTAAGACAAAAAGGAGTCGATTCAGAAATTATTTATGAGGCCTTAAAAGATTTAGATTCAGATCTAGATTATGAAAACTGTCTAGAACTTGCCAAAAAGAGAATGGAAAGAATGACTGAAGAAGACAGTTTCAAAAAGAAGAATAAATTATATAATTATCTTTTAGGCCGCGGTTTTTCATACGATATAATTAAAGATGTGTTGGGAGAATTAGAGCTTGGATAAATATTATGTCTATATATTAAGATGCGCAGACAATACTCTATATACTGGGATTGCAAAAGATTATAAAAATAGACTCGATATGCACAATGCCGGAAAGGCATCGAAATATACTCGGGGCCGATTGCCAGTTGAGATTGTCTATTTAGAAACTCAAGACTCCAAAGGCGAGGCTTTGAAAAGAGAATACGCAATTAAAAAACTTACAAAAAAACAGAAAATTAAACTACTAAAAAAGCGAAGCAATTTTTAAAAATGCTTCGCTTTTATTTAATAATCATGTTCTTCAGATTCTTCATAGTCTTCGTAATACTCTTCTTCGTCATATCTATTTTTATTAATTATTCCAAGTATTAAGGCATAACATAATGCAATGAGCCCCCCGCCGATTGTGGCGATTGAAGTTGCAATTGAGGGAATCGTTTCTTTGACAAACAGCTCAGAATAGATTCTAAAAAAGTTCACAATTCCAAAGCCCATGAGTATAAGACCTGGGATATATTTGGGAAATCTGATCTTTCTCGTTGCAAAATGGACAATATATGTCACAACGACTGCAGCCAATGCAACATAAAAGCATATCATAATATATTCTGAATTCATCTCTACCATCTGTTTAATCTTTTCCAAACTTTTCACCTCAATTAAATTATACACTAATACAGTCAATTTTCAAATGAAATTGTTTCTGCGCCCGGCATATTCTCAAATTCCTTTGACCAAATTTCTGAATATCTGCCAATTGACCATTCGCTCATTACGGGCGTTGTATTTGGAGGCAGTTTATAATCTATATATTCATCAAAATTATTAATATTATAAATTCTTAAACCGTCATTTACTAAAAGAATTAAATTTTTGCCATTTATACTCAAAAATGCATCTTCTAATTCTGATACTTTCGAAGAAATTTCCTCATAAGAAGCCTGAAATTCATTATAATTAATAAATTCTTTGGGCGCAATATTGTATATTATAAAATCTTGCGAAGAATTTTCTGCTCCATTTGCAATTTTTCC
Organism: Tissierellia bacterium; assembly: GCA_030537765.1. Lineage (GTDB taxonomy): Bacteria > Bacillota > Clostridia > Tissierellales > Peptoniphilaceae > JAUNVH01. Next base: position 13,272 of record JAUNVH010000018.1, read on the forward strand.
TTTTAAAGCCCATATCCCCTTATCTCTAAATAAGCCAAAATTTGTGGTGTCATAATCTGCTTTTGAAAGCTTTTGATTGACACCAGCGCTTTCTATAAAATCTTTATCTCCATCTGCAATTATATCTGAAAGTTTTAACGCTTTAGAATCGATATTATCGAGACTGTGTACTGCAAAAGACATTACATTGCCCTCTTGATTTATATTTTCTAAACTCATAAAACTAGAGCCCACAAATGTGATTGCCTTTAAAGATTTTTCTGTATCTTCCATTTTTTTCGTTTCAATTGCTTTATTCATTTTAAGTCCACTGCCTAATGGCAGGGCAACTATTGTGTCATATGTCAATTTTTCATCTTTAGTTCTTTCAGTATATACTTCCCAAAAGCCTGAATTTCTTGGCGTTATTAAGTTTTCCATCTTAGTCATGCTAATTGGCAAGCCGTCTTTGAAACGTATGCAAAATGTATTATATACCCAAGATGGCAAATTGTTTTTTTCGTCATATTTATAAGTTCTAGTTCCGAGTATCAAAGTGTTTTCAGTCTCTTGTATTGAACCTTGAGCTCTATCTATACTCTTGTTTTCATTTATGCTCTTTTTGATTTCGTCTTTAGAAATATTCTCATCGTCTCTTTGTAATACTAAAAATATATCTCCATGATGCAAATATGCCAAATCATTTTTTTCTAATAAAATTTCAAAATATGGTTGTTCGTTATTATAAATCGTTACGATATCAATTTTTTTATTATTAAAACTGAATTGATTTGCAGAAATATTATATTTAGATTTCAAAAATTCTGTTGCATTTACTCTGCGCACAGAATAGGCCGGTTCTGAAATATAGTCATCGGCAATAAATACACCTTGAACACTAAAGCCAGCTTTTTTGCCAAGTAAATTATAAATCTCTTCTCTGATATGAGTGTTTTCTCTAAGAGGTATAATCTTTTCTATATGCCATTTGCCTTCGATTGGCGCTTTTTCCAAAACTGGTGCATCTACCCTTGCAGTCAGTATTAAATCGTCTTTTTTGCAAGCTGTGAGCAAAAGGATCAATAAGATTAAAATTAAGAGTTTAATTCGTTTCATCTGTCAAATCCTCCTCATCGGGAAGTGGCAAAGTCAAGCTGACAATCGTGCCTTCGCCTTCGGTCGATTCAATCTCCATTGTGCCTTCATGAAGTTTCACAATTTCTTCTGCAATTGAAAGGCCCAATCCGCTATGGCTTTCTGAATGCTTGCCCTTATAAAATTTTTCTTTAATTCTGGGCAAATCTTGAGCCGATATGCCAATGCCTGTGTCTTTTATCTTTATAATTAAATTGCTATCTTCTCTATATGCAATAATATAAATTTTTCCTTCATTAGTAAATTTAATGGCATTGTCTAATAGATTTATCAAAACTTGTTTTATGCGATTTTCATCACCGATTATAAATTCAAAATCTTCAGTCATATCGAGTATTAATTCATGATTTTTATTTTTGGCATGTGGGCGCATCTGCATTGCAATTTGCGCAATAGTTTCTCTAATTGAAAATACATCTTTCTCAAGTTGTATTCTTCCAGAGATATAGCGCGAAAAATCTAAAAGCTCTTCTACCATTTTTGAAAGTCTGTCGCTTTCCCTTTCTATAATATCTATACCGTCATCAAACATGGCTTCGTCTTTATTGCCAACTGCTTTTAAAGTTGCAGCCCAACCTTTAATCGATGTTAATGGCGTTCTCAGTTCATGCGATATTGAAGATATAAAATCATTTTTTATCTGTTCCCTTTTTAGAATTTCTTCCGCCATATAATTTAAAGTATTTGAAAGATCTCCAATTTCGTCGTCCATGTCTAAATTAGATCTAATCTTATATTGCCCTTGCGCCATTTTGCGCGCTACTTTATTTAGACCAATTAATGGCTTTACAATCGAATTTGATAAGATCAAAGACATTAACATCGCAATAATTATTATTATAATTGCAAATACTATAAATATTAAACTAGTCTTTTTAATTACAAAATCTGTTTCTTCTAAGCTAGATATATATCTCAAAACGCCAATAATTGTTCCATTATTGTTTATTATTGGCATTGAAACAGCCATTAGCTTATCTTTAGTATAATCTGAATAGCCAATCCAAACGCCTTTTTCGCCATCAATAGCCTTTTTAACATCTGCAGTATGGATTTGCTCATCATTTATATAGCCAATAGTATCTAATAATAGATATGAATCGGTATCTATTATTTGACTTTGAGTTTTGCTATTTGACCAAATTTTATTATAGTCATTTATGACGATCTCATTCAATGTATAGTTTGAATAGAACAGATTAAAATTGTCAATAGAAAGCTCTAAATTCTTGCTAAGCTGATCTTCAGCTGCACTATAATGATAAATTCTAACTCCATTTAAAAAAACAATACCAATGGAAATCATTATTACAAATATTATGAGCATAAAGCTATTTACAAGTCGATTTTTAATGCTTCTTTTCATATTTGCCCCTCTATAAATTAAATGCGATCGCAATTGCGAACGCACAAAATTTTTTATTTAAGATTGGATCAAGGTCTCGATTTCCATCTATAACCCACGCCCCAAACAGTTTCGATAAATTCAGGTTTGGCAGGCTCGGTTTCGATTTTAGAACGCACCCTTCTCATATTTACATCCACAATCTTAGAATCTCCAATATAATCATAACCCCAAATTAGATTTAAGATTTCATCTCTTTTTAAGGCTTTTCCAGGATTTTCCATAAAGATTTTTACAATCATATATTCTGTTGGAGTAAGATCAATCTCTACATCGTCTTTATAAAATCGTCTCTGATAAGTGTCAATTTTAAATGGCGGAAATTCTAAGAGATTGTCAGTTTTTTCATCTGATTTTAGCTCCAATCGCCTCTCCAAACTCTTGACTCTCAAAATCAATTCTTTGGGATTAAAAGGCTTAGTCATATAATCATCAGTGCCATATTCTAAGCCCATTATCTTATCCATATCTTGAGACTTAGCTGTCAGCATTATAATTCCAATGCCCTTATAATTTTCTCTTAGAAATTTGCAAAGTTGGAATCCATCAATACCTGGAAGCATCACATCTAAAATTGCAATATCAGGTTTTTCTTCTGCAGCAATTTTGATACCGTCTTCTCCGCTTTCTGCTTCAAAGACTTTATAATCTTCCATCTCCAAATTTATTCTCACAAATTTTCTTATCGATTCTTCGTCTTCAACTAACAGTATCTTAGTCATTTTTACACCTCATCAAGTCGTTTAAATTGATAGCCGTCGCGAATTAGCCTTTCGATAATCTCGGGCAACGAATCTGCTGTGGTCTGTTTGGCATTAGTATCGTGCATCAAGCTGATAATAACGTTGTAACCGCGTGAGGTCTCGTCAAATCGTTTGAGAAGATATTCTACAGATTTATTATTGCCCTCCGCATCTCCATTTAGCGCATTCCAATCGTAATATACATAGCCCATCTGTTCAATCTGTTCGCGATATGGCGCTTTGAACTTATCGAATGAGCCTCCAGGAAATCTGAATACATTATTTTTATATTCATCTCCCAAAATACTTTTGATCACATTTTCGGCCCTTTCAACTTCTTCTTTGAAATTATCTGCATTTGCATAGATATATTTATAATTATGGCTATATGAATGATTGGCAATTTGATGCCCTTCGTTGAAAATTCTCTTTATCATATCAGGATTCTGTTCTGCATATGCTCCAATAACAAAGAAAGTTGCCTTAATATCGTATTTTTTTAGTATATCTAGAACTTGTGGCGTCACTTTTGAAGAAGGACCATCATCAAATGTCAAATATACTGTCTTTTTTAAATATTTTTGATTATTAGTTCTGCCCATAACTTGGTCTTTCAAAGTTTTAGCTCTAAATAGATAGAGTTCTTTCATCTGTTCTTCTGTAACACCTTTTGGTATTATTCTCTTCGAATCAATTAAGCTTATGAGCGGATTTTTATCTCCGATTAAATTTGGATATAGTTCGGGATTGTTTTTTATTTTTTCACTTTCTTTTTGAGCGGCAGTTTCTTTATTTTTTTCGTTAATGGCTGTCACTGAAGAATCTGGTAGCAATTTAGTAACTCCCTTATAGATTCCAAAAACGAATAGAAAAAATACTGCCAAGACTAAAATCCTTCTCGCTTTATAATTTGGCCTTTTCTTAGGCCTTTTTGGTCTTCTGTCCATCTAATTTCTCCTTATAGCTTTAATCATATACTTTTTTATCATAGATTGGGTTAATATACCATAAATATTTATTTACAATTTAGTTACATTATATCAAATATATAAAAATATTGGAAATTAGATATATCTTTTAATATTTAAATAATTAAAATCGATCGTCTTTAACTTTCGATATTCTATAAATCCCAAATCCAAATAGCAAAGCAAATATAATTGCAGGCAAAATATAAGGAAAGCCCCTATTTGCAAATGGCAATTTAGCAATCAGATTGAGTGGCATAGATAGATCTAAATGATTTATATTTTCTCCAAATAGATCTACAAATAACGGTTTTGCACTTTCTAATCCATCGAATATGCTAATCAAAAATGTGCCGCTAACTGCTCCCAAATAAAAATATCTATTGGGAATATATTTATCGAATAGAGCCATAATAGATAGCACAATAATTATCGGGTAAAGAGTTACCAAAAACGGCACTGCAATATTTACAATTCTAGATACTCCCACAGTTGAAAAAATTCCACTAAATATACAAGTTATAGTCACAATCAATTTATAACTTAGTCTATCTTTAGTCATATTAGAAAAAAAGTCTCCCGCAGTCGATGTCAAGCCCACGGCAGTCGTAAGACAAGCAAGTCCCATAGCTAATGAAATTGTAACTCCGCCCAAATTTCCCCAAAGTTTATCTGTAATCGTGATTAGAAGTTTTGTTCGGGCAATTTCTAAATCGTTCACGCCAGAATATGCCCCGATATAAGTAAGGCCTCCATAGACAAGACAAAGTCCAATTGCTGCAATTATTCCCGCTTTAGTCGCCATACTTACCATATCTTTTTTGTCGTCATAGCCTTTAATCAAAATTGCATTGACGACTATGCTTGTAAACATAACTGCAGCCAGCGCATCCATAGTCTGATATCCTTCTTCAAATCCAGTGACAAATGGCTTTTCAAATTGAGATATTGAAACTTCTCCTATTGGAAAAAAGACGCCTTTTATAATGATAAAAGCCAATACGAAAACTAAAGCCGGAGTCAAAAACTTTCCAATCTTATCTATAACTCCATTCTTATTTATGGCAAATAGAAATGTCAAACCAAAAAATATAATTGAAAATACCATTGGACTAATGCCTTTTAAAATAGTCTGACTCCAAATTTCATAAGTAGTCGCTCCAGTTCTTGGAATTGCTAATAATGGCCCAATAGCAAGCATTATTAAGGTGCTAATTATGATTGCAAATTTATCGCCCACTTTTTTGCCCAGATCGTCTGAGCGGCCTCCAGCCATGGCAGTTGCAATAACACATATCAAAGTTAAAAAAACTCCGCTGAGTATAAAACCAATAGTCGATGGCATCCAACTTGAACCAGCCATAAGTCCAAGAGTCGGTGGAAATATTAAATTCCCAGCTCCGAAGAACATAGAAAATAATGCAAATCCGATAACTAATGTATCAACAGTTTTTTTCTTCATAATAATTCCTCCATAAATTTATAATACCACTTTAATTTGTTAGTGTAAAGACGGCAGTTATCACATAATTTTCAATTTTCGTCTATGATTTTACAAAGTAAAACTATCTACCGAATATTTAAATATCTACATTATTGAATAATTAATCTAATTGATAATATTTGATTACTCATTCATATTAATGTGATATTTAAAGCCTTAACGAAGAAAATTAATTTAAAATTGAAAAATATTATTTAATTATATACAGAACTTTTCATATGTAAAATTTATCAATTCAATTGTTAAATTTGCTTATAATATATATTTTATGAGCTAATCAATTATTATATTATTTTCATATTTATTATTATTTTTAAATAGATACAGATTTTTTAATATTCTGATATTGACCTAAAAGCCTATTCATGGTAGTATCTCATATAGTTAGTTTTCACTAACAGGGTACATACCCAAAATATTATTATCTTAGGAGGACTTTCATGAAAAGATCAAAATTATTAGTTTTGTTAATGCTAATGCTATGTGGAGCAATGATTTTCACAGCATGCGGAAACAAAAATGAACCTACAAAGGAGCCAGCAGAGGAAAAGCCTGCTGAAAAACCTGCAGAAGAAGTTGTAGATGAAGTTGAACTTGCCGACTGGGAAGGCAGTTGGAACAATATGGGCGCTTATCTAGACGATCCAGAACTTCAAGAGGCATTTGAAATTTTAGCTAAGAACGAAGATATGTCAGTTGAAGAAGCAAAAGCTGCATATGTTGAAAAAAGACATTGCGATTTTGACGGACTTGTCATAGATAAAGACAGCATAACATTCCTAGATGGTTTTCCAGATGATGGCGGAAACGAAATTGAAAAAGTAAATTATAAATTTACTGAATCTATATCAGTTAAACATGGAAATTTCGACATAAGCTGGAGCGTTTTTGAAGCTGAAGGCGATGCAAAATATCCTGTAATGTTGCTTATGGAAGTTCATGGCGAAGAAGCTTTGACACATTTCCATATGAGATATGGCGACGACAAAGATGCCCTATTAGAAAAAGAAGGATGGTATCCAACATTTGTTAAGCCAAATTCAACATATGATCAACTAACTGAGGAAATTACTGAATAATTAAATCGGAGGTATAAATGACTGCAAAAGCGAAGCGACTCTGTGTATTCTTTTGTCTGATCGTTTTACTTCTCACATCTTGTTCTACTGAAGTAGAAAGACAATCTGACAAACCATTAGTTTATGCATCTTTCTACCCCATTTATGATTTGGTTGAAAGCGTTGGTAAAGATACTATAGAACTGCGCTCGTTTATGCCTCAAGATAAAGATCCGCATCTATGGGAGCCTTCTCCAAAAGATATTAGAAGGCTCTCTGAAGCGGATCTTTTAGTTGTAAACGGCGCAAATATGGAAAAGTGGTTAGACAGCGTAAGAGATACCCTACCCGATTTAGAAGTACTAGTACTTTCAGATGCAGTTGAACTTATAACTTATAAGGGCGCTGCAGCAATCGGGGATTTTCAGTATATGTGCGAAGCAGATTTAGACACTAAGAAATACTCGATAGAGTTTGGACATACACACGAAGATATTATGAGAATTGCCTTTTTTAAAGATGACGGAACATATAGTCAAAAAGATTTAATAGATAAGGGCAAAAAGATAATGGAGAAAAAAGCAAAGCTCGTCCCTCAAGGCGATACTATTTCAGTTGAAGAAGATATTGTATATGGTATCGAGATGGGTCACGAAAGTGGAATGGTCTATTATGAGCTACCTGAAGATGGAAAATGGATTTTCATTTGCGATAGAGTTTCAGAACCGATACTCTCATATGAGCTTTTAAATCACGATGGTGAATTGCTCGAAAAAGAAGTACTATTAGAAGGATCAACTTCGGGCTTTGACAAAATAACTTATGACCCACATTCCTGGTTGTCATTAGTTAATGCTAAAAAATATTTAAATAGAATACAAGATGTATTGACTGAAATGATGCCTCAGTATAAAAATACATTTAGAAAAAATAAATTGAAAGTTGTAGATGAAATTACGACATTAGAATATGAATTTAGGGATAAATTTAAAGATGTAAGAATTCGCGAATTTGTCACAATTCACAATGCATATTCATATTTGGCGAGAGATTTTGATATAAAGATGTTCCCACTACAAGGGCTAACCAGTATGGAATCTCCCAGCTTAAAGACGATTAGAAAAGCACTCGACTTTTGTAATTATTATGATATAAACACCATATTTTACGAATACGGACAAAGTGCAAAAGGCGCAGATACATTGGCCTATGAATTGGGCGGAAAGACTGTGCCATTGGCATCTATGGAATATGTGACGAGAGAACAGAAAGAAAAAGGCGAACATTATGCCGATCTAATGCGAATGAATATCGAAAATATTTATGAATCGTTGAGGTGAGTATAATGAAATCAATAGAAGTAAAAAATCTTAATTTTGGTTATACTCAAGATTTAGTTTTAAAGAATTTAAATTTTGAAGTTGACGAAGGGGAACTCGTAACCGTTGTCGGTGTAAATGGCAGTGGTAAATCCACATTGATGAAAGTGATGCTTGGAGAATTAAAACCTCTAAGTGGAACTGTAAGGCTCATGGGCAAAGATCCAATGACAATGAGCAGCTTTAAAGAAGTTGGCTACGTTCCCCAATCGAATGTAGTCAATCAAATTGCCTTTCCGATAACTTGCATAGAATTAGTAGTTTTAAATCTCTATGAAGATTTTGGATTAATAAAGATTCCAAAGAAAAAACATAAACAAAAGGCAATAGACATTTTAAAAAGACTAGATCTTGAAGAGTATATAAATGTTCCGTTTAACGAGCTTTCAGGCGGATTGCAACAAAGAGTCATGATAGCCAGAGCAATGGTAAATGACCCAAGCATTTTAATTTTAGACGAACCAACAGCCGGAGTCGACGACAAGAGCAAAGGCATGTTTTTCGATCTAATTGAAAAGCTCAACGAAGAATTTAATATATCAATAGTTTTAGTAACACATGAATTAGATTTAGTGCGAGAACATTTAAATTTAGATAATATTTATCGTATAGTGAATGGAGAGTTGAAAAATGTTGCAATTTGATTTTATGAAAAGAACTCTTGCCGTATCACTTATGCTTTCAATAATGATTCCGCTAATTGGAATTGTCATGGTAAATAGAAAGACCTCCATGGTAGGAGATGCGCTTTCACATACATCGCTTGCCGGAGTTGGAATCGGTCTAATATTTGGCTTTAATCCAGTTTGGGGCGCAGTGGCTGTCTGTATAATAGCTGCATTTTCAATTGAAGGCATCAGAAAGAAATTTCCACAATATGGAGATATGGCAACAGCAATAATAATGAGTTTAGGTCTTGGCATAGCGGCAATACTTTCTGACTTTGCGCCAGGCGGAAATACATTTGAATCCTATCTATTTGGAAGCATTGCATCTGTCTCCCCTAATGATGTGATAGCAGTTGGCGTAATATTTGTGTTAGTTTTAGCAACTAGTCTAATATATTATGGCGGACTTTTAGATATAGCTATAGATCCAAATTTAGCAAGACTTGCAGGAGTCAATGTAAAAATTGTAAATGGAATCTTTACAGTACTTTCGGCCATCACAATAGCTTTGGCGTGTAAAATCGTTGGAGCCTTGTTAGTTGCATCGTTAATAGTCTTGCCCGTGGCAACTGCGCTCATAGTATCTAGATCATATAAACAAAATTATATAATCTCGATAGTCTTGGGAGTAATCTATATGATGCTCGGGGTAACAATTTCATTTTATCAAGAAATTAAACCAGGTGGAGCAATAGTATTAAACGCGATTGCAGGCATGATAATTTTATCTATATATGCCAAGTTAAAATATAAAAACAACAAAGTACCAGATGCATTTAAGCATTAAAAAACATCCGGATTGCCGGATGTTTTTTGATTTCATATCTTTTTAATCGAGCTTTATAATCTCATCAAATAGCTCGCTATTTTCTTCTATCTTTTGTTTATTTCCAAAGACCACAACTTTTGAATCTTCATATGCCAATTTTAAACTACCTGCCAATTCTTTTAATTTATTAAGATCTGTAGATAGGGCTTGAGATTTAATTTTTGACTGCTCTTCATAATCAAATTCTTTAATATGTCTCGCCAAAACTAGTGGCGCAATCATGCTTTGACTAAGTGGTGGATCGATTGCATTCATAACAGATATAATATAATTTGCAAGCTCTCTTTCTGTCAGCTCTAGATTTTCGATAAAATCGAAGGCTTCATCATATACCTTTAAAGTCTGCAAAAGCTTTGGATCTCTGTAACTGTAAAAAGTGCCGAGTCCATATCTATTAAATGAACAACCCGTGCCATAAGCGCCACCTAAAGCCCTTATATTTCCGTGCAGATAGCTTCCTGACAATACGGCCGCCAAAACGAGCATAGAGCCTTCATATTCTATATTATGCTTTTTAAAATCGAAACCTTTAACCACATATTGCACATTTGAAGAATTAGCAAGGCCCAAAGCATTATGCGAGTCTTCGTGGATCATAGATATTTTACTTTCTTTAAATCGATCAAAATCTTTAAAGAAAATATCTAAGCTCTCTTCCAATATTTCTAAATTTTCTTCATCGCCAGAAATAGAAACGATGACCTCACCTTTTTGGAACACTTCATCCATCAAATAATAAATATCTTCAATTAGCTTTTCAAAATTATTTTCAAAATCTTTTAAGAATTCTTTCAGATATAGATAGAAGTCTAAGCCAGTCATGCGCTCACTAAAATTATAGCCGCCGCGTAATAGCTTTAATACTTGTGCCGTTGCAACAGCGCTGCCAGCGCCTTCCATAGAGCTTTCCATCTGTGCCTTAGTCATTTTCAAAACTTCTTCAACGCGTTTTTTATTTTCGAAATTCGAATCTTTTACAATTTCTCTAATCAGCTCTAACATCTTGACTTCAAAGCCCGGAGTCGATTTGGAATTTATCTGAAACCTTGGAAAATATTTTTCAGTATCGTCATTTGCCATCTCCACTCCCAAGCCAAATCTAATTCCACCAGTATTTATATAGATTTGATTGTCGAGTTTTTCATAATTCATTTTTTCAGTATCGACTTTGCCTATAAGAGATGCAAATATTCCCAATCGTTCCAAATACTCTTCTTCGATATTGCTAAGATCGAAAGACATAGTAATATATGAAACGCCATTAGATGGATAGATAGTTTTTAAAAGCTCACCATAGTCTTTTTTCAAAACTTTAGTATCTAGCTTAGTAATCTCTTTTGGAATATCTTCTAAATTCAATCTTGGTATTGTCTGTTTTTGACTTTCTGTATCTGCTTGAGTTTGATACGTCTTTAGCATTTGCGTATCATTTATTAAGGCCATAAGTTCTTTTTCAGAAAGATTTTTCTTCATCTTAGATAATTCTTCTCTTTGAATTTCTTCTTCTTTGGCAAATTTACCTTCCGAATGGACGGCAGTCATCAGCATCTTTTGGGGATTATTTAAAATTTTTCTTTCGATATATCTTTCTAGATAACCCTCATTCATGCCCTTTTTAATATTTTGCAAATATTTCATAACTTCGAGCGCCGAAAATGGATCATTGCCATAAATCCAAGAAGCCATGAGCTTTAAATAAGTTCTTACGCCTTTGTGAATTCCGCCTTGTTCTCGCAATTGAAATTGAAATTTAGAAAGAGTTGCCCCGATCAAATCTCTATCAATTCCATTTTTAATTAAATTTCTCAAGGTGCTGTCAATAACACTTTGAAAATCAGAATATCTCTCAATATTTGAGCCAGTCATCACAAAGCTAAAATCGAGTGGCAATGAAGAAGATAGATAAGAATAGCAATCCTCGCCTATTTCAGCTTTCATCAACGCTTTTTTTACAGGAGCCGATTCAGCATCCATCAAAAGCTCGGCCAAGAAATTTCTCATAAATAGATCTTGTGCTTCAGTAGCCTCTCCTAAAACTACACTATAGACTAAATAGTCCCTATCCTTTTTATCGTCAGTATCTATAACAGAATACTCCACCTCTGCCTTAAATGGCTTTTCAATAATTGGAATTTCAGCAAATTTAGGAGCTTCTTTATATTCCATATTAGATAGATACTCTTTATCCAGATAGTCTAAGAATTCATCTATATCTAAATCTCCATAGAGATAGAAATAGGCATTAGTGGCAGTATAAAACTCTCTATGAAAATTTAAAAAATCTTCATATTTTAAATTTGGAATATCATAGGGATAGCCTCCCGAATCATGGGCATAAATTGTGCCAGGATGTAAATTATGAGCAATCTGTTCTAAAACTTGATCTTCAGGATCTGAATAGGCCCCCTTCATCTCATTATATACAATGCCATTTATTTCAATATCGGAATCGGCACTATCTAGTTCATAATGCCAACCTTCTTGCTTAAACATTCTCTCGTCTTCATATATCGAAGGATAGAAAACAGAATCTAAATATACATCGACCAGATTATAAAAATCTTTTTTGTTTCTGCTCGCAACTGGATATAGAGTCCTATCGGGATAAGTCATTGCGTTTAGAAAAGTTTGCAATGAACTATTAATAAGATCCATAAACGGTTCTTTAGTCTTATATTTTCTAGAGCCTGAAAGCACACTATGCTCTAAAATATGTGCAACTCCAGTTGAATCTTTGGGCATAGTTGGAAAGCCCACGCCAAAAGTCTTTATCTTTGAATCGTTCTTTAAAAAGAAAAGCTTTGCCTTTGTCTTATTATGTTCATATAAGTATCCATGCGAATCTAAATCTTCAATATATTCATCTTTAATTAATGTGAAATCGTTTCTCATATAATCCTCCAGTTCTTACATTTATATATTAATTCTATCATGAAAAACTTTATTTTTAAATCATTTAACAAAGTTTTTAAATTATTTTAATATTATTTTAGACATAAAAAAGAGATTTCAAAAATTATTTTCGAAATCTCTTTATGCTTACTGAATATTTTATCTTTTCATCATAATCGTTGCTGAATTTACAACTGCGATTAGGGATACTCCTATGTCACCAAATATTGCGAGCCACATATTTGGCACAACGAATAGCGTAAATAGCATTATGCCAAATTTTATGCCCAAAGACATTGCAATATTTTGTTTTACTTTTCGCATTGTCATTTTAGCCGTCTTTATAGTGTCTGGAAGTTTATTTAAATCGTCGCCCATAATTACGCAGTCTGCAATTTCAATTGCACTGTCTGAACCTAATGCGCCCATTGCAATGCCCACATCGGCAATTGCTATTGATGGTGCATCATTTACTCCGTCACCTACAAATACTGTGGTATGTTCATTTCGGAGCTTTTTAACAATATCTACTTTATCTTCTGGCATAAGCTGTGAATAATGTTCTCTAATGCCCAATTCGTTTGCAACTAAATTTACGGCATGTTCTGAATCTCCCGATGCTATAATTGTATTTATGCCCATATTGTTAAGAGATTGCACTGCTTTTAAGCTGCTTTCTTTTGGCAAGTCTTCAAATATCATATAGCCTTCATATTTGCTATTGACTACAATGTGAATTCCTCTTTCATTTTCAGCTTTTATATTTTTTTGTTCCAATAGTCTTTCATTGCCTATTAGATAATGTTTTTGTCCAATTTCAAATTCAATACCCATTCCGCTATATTCTTTGAAATCGTCTATATTGTAAAAATCGCCATTATAGTTTTTCATAATCGCCCTTGCAAGTGGATGGTCTGAAAATCTCTCTCCAGATGCAACGGCTTTTAATAGTTCTGATTTATCTTCTGTAAAGGCTTTAAATTCTGTCATTTCAAATTCGCCGCTCGTTACTGTTCCAGTTTTATCAAATATTACTGTGTCGGTTTTTGAAAGTTCTTCTAAATAGTTGCCACCCTTTATTAAAACTCCTTTTCTAGAAGAATCGCCCATGCCGGCAATAAATGCCATCGGCACAGAAATTACTAAAGCGCATGGACAGCTGACTAGTAGGAATGTCAAAGCCTTTTCTACCATCGGTCTAAATGGTACTTTCAATATGATTGGCAATATTGCGCCTACTATGAAAGCAAATATAACTACAGCCGGTGTATAGACTCTTGCAAATCTGGAGATAAATTTCTCACTCTTTGCCTTTGCGGCTGCACTATGTTCTACAATTTCCATAATCTTTGCAGTTGCAGAATCGCTAAATTTCTTGGTTGCAATTAAGATTATTGGATCGCCGTCATTTATAGAACCTGCCGATAAATTTTGACCCTTATATCTATTTACAGGCAAAGATTCGCCTGTCAAATTTTGCATATTGAGTACTGCTATTTCAGAATCTAATTTTCCATCTACTGGAATTGACTCGCCTTTTCTAACTAGCAATATATCGCCTGGCATTACTCTTTCAGTTTCTATTTTTATAAATTCGTTGCCTTTTTTTATATTTGCATAATCGACTTTTAAATCGAGCAAAAGTTTTATCTCGTCTTTCGATTTATCTACACTCCTATGTTGCAAATATTCACCTAGACGATATAAAAGCATAACTCCCGAGGCCTCTGGATATTCTCCCAAGATTAAGGCGCCGGCAGTTGCAATTGTCATTAGCAAGTTTTCATCTAGATTCCTAATTTTTGGAATCTGCTTTATACCTCTTATAGCTATATTTCTACCGCTGACTATATATGCCAATACTCCTACTATTGTTTTTATATTTTCAGTCGGTGCAAAAAAATGGCCAAAGATTAAAAGCCCTATCGCAATAATCGATTCAATGGCAAAAGTTTTTAAATCTTCTTCACCATGGTCGTGATCATGTGCCAAATCGTGCGAGCTATCATATTCAAATTCGCAACAGGCACAATCGTCATGTGTGTTTTCATTTAGATGAATAAGACTCTCTTCGGGCAAGCTCAAGGTAACCCCATCTTCTATTGAATCTATTATCTGTCTTATCTTATTCATAATATTTAAATCAAATTCTTCTGCAAAGTCTATAAAAAAATTCTCATTTATATAATCTAATTCGCATTTTTTTACTTCAGGCATCTTTCCAACTTTGTCAGAAATTTTTCCAGCGCAATGTGCGCAATTTAGTCCATATATTTTTAATTTCATTATCTCCACCTCATATGATTATCTGTTCATATGTTAATATTAGTATTTATCTTTTAAAATGTCAATGCTTTTATAAGATTTAAAATTTTTCCTGTATTTTTTTAAAACTTTCTTAAAATATTTGATTCTTTATTTAGTTTTGACAAATATTTCTCTAAAGCTTACAATTATATGAGATTTGTTCTTTTTAATAATGATAATCTATTATATAATAGTATATGGAAAGGTGATCTTTATGAGGAATCCATTAAAAGTATATGACGATTCACTTTTGCAGTTAATCAATCAGACTATCAGAAATAAATTTTTTGATAAATTCTTTTATTATTTTACTAATCTCGGTGGCGCTACTTTCGTGACCGGATTAACTTTTGCAATCATTTTATTAGGCAGAAAGACTCAGCTTAAATATTTGGGCATCGAGGCTTTTTTAGCACAAATTTTGACGGCCTTTGTGGTTCAGCCCATTAAGCTAATCTTGAGGCGAGAAAGACCTTATAATAAGCTCAAAGGTTTAAACACTTTTGGCATCGTTATGAGGGATTATTCTTTTCCTTCGGGCCATACTGCCGCAAGTTTTTCTTTGGCCTATATTGTGACTAGATTTTACCCTGCCCTCTATCTTCCTATTTATATTTATGCTTTTCTTATTGGTATTTCTAGAATCTACTTGGCAGTTCACTATCCTACTGATGTGACTGCCGGAGCAATAATTGGAAGTGGTGTGTCTGCATTGAGTCATAATTTGGTTTATCCTTTTATTTTGACTTATTTTACATTCTAATTGTTAAAACTATGTTAAAATTTATATTAATGTGGTAATATATTTATAGAAGCATATAAATTTTTTAAAGGAGTGACTGATTTGAGTATTAACACATTTTTAAGAGAACGAAAATCAACCCGAACATTTAAAGAGAAAGCATTAAATTCTGATGTAGTTTCTTCAATATTGAATGCTATGTCTGAATTTGACCAATGCGAAACTGTAGAATTTAAATTATTGGAAGATGGAGATAGAGTTTATAAAGCTCTAGACGGAAAAGCAGGATACGCAGGCATAATGATTAAGGCCCCTGCATATTTGGCTGTCAATTATAAAGACGAGTCTAAATATGGCAAAATACACGGAGCATATAAGATTGAAGAACTTATTACAAAGCTTGTAAAACTTGGCCTTTCAACTTGCTGGATAACAGTTTCTTATTTAGACGAAGCTACAAAAAATGAAATTGAAGTAAATGAACACACAGATTATATTATCGCTTTGGGAGAAAGTGCTGAATCCACAATTTTAAATTCAGCTCCAACTAGTTCCAGAAGAGATGTTACAAAGCTCGTATTTATGGGTGATTTCGACACTCCAGCAGATCCTGATGAACTTGCAAACTTGGGATTATTAGATCTTTTCTCATCAGCCAGATACGCTCCTTCTCATATGAATAGACAGCCTTGGAGATTCTTAGTTGGTAAGAAAAAAGTTGAACTCTATATCAAAAATGATAAGCATGTCAATACTTCCCTAACCGATGCAGGCATCATCATGTATTATTATGATGGTCTTTTGAAGGCTATGGGCGGAACTGGCGAATGGGATATTTCCGTTGACGATTCCGAAAACATTGATGGCTATATAAAAGTAGGAGAACATAATCTCTAATATTTAATAAAATAGGCCGAGCCTAAGAATTTAATTTTAATCCGACGGACTGAAGTTCGTCGGATTTTTATATAATAATCTTTACAATTAATTTTGTTTTTAGCTCAGTTTTTTTAAGTATTTTTTAGATTGAGATAAATCTTTAGGGGTAATTAAAGAATGAAAGCAAAAGTAAAGGAGAGATAAAATGGCTAACGATTATCATGAGCCTGTAGAATATTTAAATCAGCACGATAGAAATATTATTAGAGCGCTCAATTCTCTAAAGGAAGAAATTGAAGCTGTCGACTGGTATCATCAAAGAGTTGCAGCATCTAATGACAATGAGATTAGAGAAATTATGAAACACAATGCTATTGAAGAAATGGAACATGCTATGATGCTTTTAGAATGGCTCAGAAGAAATATGTACGGTTGGGAAGATCAAATGAGAACTTATCTTTTCACAGAAGGCAATATTTTAGAGATTGAAGAAGAAGGCGGAGAAGAATCTTCTTCCGAAGGATCATCTAAGAGCGGTCTTGGCATTGGCGAACTTTAAAGGAGACGAATATGGATATTTTAAAAAGATCGATTGCGCCCATAAGTGAAGAAGCTTGGGAAGAAATTGACGAAACTGCAAAAGATGTTTTGACTTCAATACTATCAGCAAGAAAAACTATTAAGATAAATGGTCCAAAAGGTTGGGACTATAATGCAGTTTCTGAAGGTCGCCTCGAAATCATAGACGAGGGCGATGTGAACGTTGGACAATATAAATTAAAAAGACTAGTTGAGCCAAGAATTAATTTTGAACTCGACAAATGGGAGCTTGACAATATTGAACGCGGAGCTAAAGATTTAGATTTAGAGCCGCTTGAAAAAGCTTGCGAAAAGATAGCTGTCTTTGAAGATAATTTAATTTATAATGGTTACAAACCTGGAGATATAGAGGGTTTGGCAGATGCCGCAAAACATCAAATGGCTTTTGGAAAAGAGCCTAATACAATTTTGAAAAACATTGGTGAGGCAAAATTTAAACTGTTTAATGCATATGTAAAACCGCCTTATAATCTTATGGTTTCGAAAGAAGCATATGAGAGAATAAATAAGATTTTTGAAGGTGCAAATCTAATTAAGCAGATTGAAAATTTAATTCAAGGAAAAGTTATTAGATCTAAGGCCGTAAAAGGTGCAATTTTAGTTCCGCATCGTGATGACGATTTAGAGCTTACAATCGGACAAGATTTTTCAATTGGTTACGAATCACACGATTCTGAAAAGATTCAAATGTATGTAACTGAAACTCTTACTTTCAGAGTTCTAGACGAAGCAAAAGTTGTGAACTTTTCATTGAGCTAATTAAAGCCAAAGTTTAGTTTACTAAAATATCTCATATATCTTTTTATATAATTAAGATTATAATTTAAAATCAAAGAGTCCTCGTTTTTGAGGACTCTTTTATCTTATCTTTATTAAATTTTAAATATTTCGATAGAAATTTTGTAAATTTTTTATAAAAGTGCACTAACGATCTGTCCTAGATTCAAACTTTGAACAGATACCAATTCATGCTATCAATTTCATATTTTAATTCAATTGGCCTCAATAAATCGTTTATAACGGCTTGGCATTTATAAAATATCATCTTATTGCCTGCACGTTTATCAAATTTTGCGCCTTCGTATTTATAAATGATAACTGTCTTTGGCTGCAATTGTTCGTCCATAATTCTAAATTTTACTGGACGAGGATATGGCTCATCAAAAATTTTATACGCCAATACATCTATAGGTCTGTCTTTAGTCTTCATATGAAACCTCCAAATTCAAAAACTTATAATTCGCTTTTCATCATTGGATATTTTTCTTCCAATAAAACTCCGCCAATTATGGGGCTAATTCCTGAATGTAAAAATGTCGCCCGAGAAATTGCCAAGCCGCCATATTCGGCACGCAAATCATCTATGGCTTTATCTAGCCTCAGAGCTTTTTCGTTAAAATCGTCAAAAAAAGACAATTGACAACAATTTTCAGGAAATAATTCCGACACTCTAATTGAAAACTGTCTAATCTTTTCGCCATTCCACATTTCTCTAAAGAGTTTTACACTCTTTTCATAAATTTTATTAGTATTATTTGTGGGAGTAAATAATTTTCTCTGATGCGTCTTGCGCATAAATTCAAAATTTTTAATTCCAACAGAAATTACTTGCCCAGCCATTTTAATTTCTCTAAGGCGCATTCCAACTTTTTCAGAAATTGCAAGCAAAACTTTTTTTGCCTCTTCAAAATTGTCAACATCGAAAGAGGTAGTTGTGGAATTGCTTACAGACTTCACAACTTCTCCAAATGGATCAACTTTGCTGTTTTCAATTCCATTTGCATATTCCCAAATAGTGAGTCCTGGTTTTTTAAGCCACGATCTTATATATTTTGGATCAGAATTTGCCAAATCTTTAATCGTATTTATTCCTCTAGAAACTAGTTTTTTCTTTGTTTTTCTGCCCACCATATAAAGTTTTCCTATATCTAAGGGCCAAAATTTTTCTTCTAATTCAGATTTGAATAGCGTATGTATCTTATTTGGCTTTTCAAAATCTGAAGCCATTTTTGCCAATAGTTTGTTTTCACTTATGCCAATATTAACTGTAAAACCTAATTCTCTTTCAATTCTTTTGGAAATTAATTTGGCATATCTCATATAATCTTTTTTTGCATGGCTCATATCTGCAAATACTTCATCTATGGAAAAACGCTGTATGGCTGGTGAATACTGTTCGATAATTTTAATCATGGCATCACTAGCCTTTACATAGAGTTCATAATGTGGAGGCACTACTAATAATTGCGGACATTTTTTTCTGGCAGAAAATAGACTCTCTCCAGTTTGAACACCAAATTTTTTTGCAGGAATTGATTTTGCAAGTACAATGCCGTGCCTCTTAGATTCATCTCCTCCCACTGCAGAAGGCACCGTGCGCAAATCTAATTCATATCCATGCTGTAACATATGAGCCGACTCCCAAGACAAATACGCCGAATTTACGTCTATATGAAATATAATACGCTCCATAATATCACCTTGCTTCTAAACTTTAGTTTGTATGTTTATTATATCAAACATTTGTTCCTTGTCAAGCAAAAAAAAGACTTCAGTTTTTATGAAGTCTTCTTTTAATCTTTAATAGTCTTTTAAATCTACAATCTTTACATCCTCAATCTCTATTGCTCCATCTAATATGCTATTGCCTGCTTCTTTAAAGGCATTTTTATCTGATGTGGCATTAAAAGAAATATTTCCTTTTTCTTTAGATCTATTTAACTCTTCTAAAATTTCTTTTTGAAGCATTTGTGCCGTCTTGACTGCCGGATTTGCGATATTAATTTCTCTGTCTTTGTCGCGATAATATTTAATTATATGTTCATTTACTGCAGGAAAATGGGTGCAGCCTAAAATTATAGTCTCTACATTTTCATCTAGCTTGTCCAAATATTTATAAGTAATTTCTCGGCCAATTTCGTTTTTGGCATTTCCCTTTTCTACTGCTATGACCAAATCGGGACAACCTACTTCTGAGATAATTACATCTGGCATGAGCTTTTTTAAATAGCTTTGATAGACATGGCTTTTTACAGTTCCGTCTGTTGCTATTATGCCTATATTTTTTGCTCGCTTTTCCACGGCTTCTTTTGCGCCTGGCTCTATAACTCCAATTACTGGAATATCTGCAATCTCTTCTAGTTTTTCAAGTCCAGCTGCAGTTGCCGTATTGCAGGCAATTACCATTGCTTTTGCGCCTTTAGATTTAAAAAATCTATATGCATCTACACAAAAAGACTCTACTTCTTCATCAGTTTTTGTGCCATATGGTAATCGAAGCGTATCTCCTAAGTATATATAGTTTTCATTTGGCATAAGATTATATAATTCTTTAAGTACAGTGAGTCCTCCCACTCCACTGTCAAAAACTCCTATTGGATCTTTAAACATATTATCCTCCATATTATTTTCTTTTGAATTATCAATATTAACTTTTACTGCCCAAAGTTTTAATTGCTGAATCCATTCCGATAAAATCTTTATAGCCGGTATCATCATTATTACGCCGACTATGCCCAGTATCTTATTAGTCATATGGATATTGAAATAATTACCTGAAATTGCAAAAAAGTTTATCAAAAAATGTCCCAGTATCGGAATATAGATCGATTCAGTTTTTAGATAGGCAAGTGAAAAACTTATTCCCAATACGAAACAGTACAGTCCATATATCAAATCGTTTTGCATTAAACCATAGATTACCGATTGAAATATGACAGCAAATACTGGCGAAAAGTTTTTGCGCATATATCCAAGAATTACGCCTCTAAATATCAGTTCGTCAGATATGCTAAGCAGCAATGCATTTATTATTATTGCAAAAATAAATGATGTATTGTTTAACTGCAAAATATTTGCATAAGGTCTTGCCAATGGAGCAAATTGAGAATGAAATTTGGCAATATATTTTACAATATTATAAGAAAGATATGTAAAACCGTATCCTCCAAGAAATATTGCCATGCTCTCGAAAAACCGTTTTTTAGAAATCATATTTAGATGAATAATTCTTTCGCCAATCTTTCTTCTTTTGCCAAAATATATTGAAAATAAAATTCCAAAAACCATAGGGATTAGGCGATTAATTAAAATCGCCGTAAAATCCCCAGAGCCATTTTTTATAAATTTTGACGGAAAATAGATTAACATTAATAAAAGACAAATTAATATAGTCTTAAACTTTTCATTTTTGTCCTTTATCATTTTTAAATCCTCCAAAACGATTAAAGTATTTCAGTCTTATATTTTCCTTCAAGTTCTTTAATTCTTTCTTCATAAGCTTTAACTTGTTTTACTCTCAAAGCTTCCATTTTTACATCATCATAAACGTCTGAAAGTTCAATATCTTCTGATGTAATTTTTTTGATAAGCTTAA
Source organism: Tissierellia bacterium (assembly GCA_030537765.1). Classification (GTDB taxonomy): domain Bacteria; phylum Bacillota; class Clostridia; order Tissierellales; family Peptoniphilaceae; genus JAUNVH01. Next base: position 34,755 of record JAUNVH010000018.1, read on the forward strand.
TTATATGATAACCAAATTGTGTTTTTACAGGTTCAGATATTTCTCCTTCGCCCATATCGAAAGCAACCGATTCAAATTCTGGAACCATCTGTCCTCTAGGAAATCTTCCTAGATATCCACCTTCTCTATTTGAAGGGCAAGTTGAATACTGCTTTGCCAATTCTTCAAATTTTTTGCCCTCATCTAAAAGTTTTTTAACTTCTTTGGCCTTTTCATCCGTATCGACTAGAATATGAGAAGCTTCTATCATCTCTTTAGTAAATACATCTTTAAATTCTTCGAAATAGTCTTTAATCTCTTCTTCGCTAATCTTAATTTTGCCTATTAATTTTGAAAATGCATAAGATTTTAATAGATTATCTTTCGTAGTCTCAAATACTTTTTGAAACTCTTCTTCTTTTTCCATGCCAGAATCTTTTGCATCGAGCAGTAGAAGTTCTTGATTTACCATTTCTCTAATAATCTTTTTCATGCCATCAGGAGATTGAAATTGCATCGCCATTTGTGGCCCAATCTCTTGCACAAAATTTAATACATCATTTTCTCTAATTTCAATATTTTCAATTTTTGCTACTACTTTGTTTTCAGTCATTTTTTCCTCCATTACAAAAAATAAGCCTCCTATTTAGGAGGCCCTTTACTTTATTATAAGATTTCGATATTTTCAGCTTGAAGACCTTTGTCGCCTTCTACTACGTCAAAACTTACACTTTGACCTTCGTCTAGAGTTTTGAAACCTTCTTTTTGGATTTGTGAAAAGTGTGCGAACACATCATTTCCTTCTTCTGTGGTAATAAATCCATAACCTTTTTCTGCATTAAACCATTTTACTGTACCATTCATTTATGATAACCTCCGAATTTTTATTTCTTTAATTCAATTTACAGCATTAATAAAAATTCCCAGTTACAATAGAATATGTGAAAAGCGAATTTACTACCTGTTACAAGAATTAAAGTACTATTCAATAGTATCACTTACTTACATTTTGTGCAAGTGTTATTTTTAGCCCTTATTTTAAATGGCT
>JAUNVH010000055.1 GCA_030537765.1 Tissierellia bacterium
ATAAAAATTTTTATAAGCACAAACTAGCTTATAACTTTAATAAAATTCTAGAATTTGATAAACTAATCGTAGATGGATGTTTTACAGAAATTATAAAATTAATTTAAAGAACAATACAAGGAGTAGTATAAATGAAAAACAAATCGATACTAATAATTGAAGATGATATTGATCTTTTAGATATGCTGGAGATGTTTTTAGAAGAAAAAGAGATTAATATTACTAAGGCCTATTGCTTGGAAGATATTCCAAATGATTTATCGAATGTGGATTTAATTTTACTCGATATAAATCTGCCGCGAAATGACGGATTTGAGATCTGCAAGCAGATAAGACAAAGATGGCTAATGCCAATACTCTTTTTATCGGCTCGCTCTAACGAAGAAGATAAAATCAAGGGCCTAATGCTCGGGGGCGATGATTATATTACTAAACCATTCTCATTGGAAGAACTCTATGCTCGGATTTATACTAATCTAGCTAGAAATGACAGAAAAGAGCAGTTGAGGAAAGACCACAATTCATTCTCGATAATAGCTGGAGTTTGCAAACTCAATGATTTCGAGATTGAACTGACAAAATCGGAATATGAAATTGTCAAATTACTGAGCGAAAATCCAAATCAAATTTTTAGCAAAGATAGAATTTACGATATCTTGAGGGGAATTGACGGCTATGGCAATCCTCAAGTCGTTTCAGAACATATAAGAAATATTAGAAACAAATTTTTAAAAGCTTCGGAAGAAGAGTTTATCAAAACGCATTGGGGGCTGGGTTATTCATGGATTGGATAAATGATTTTACAAAAAACTGGAAGCTAAAAACAGCATTCATACTATATATGCTAAGTAGCTTGATATTTTCAATGCCAATAAGCCTACTATTTAAATCAATTCTTACAGAAATCAGAAAAAAATATATTATATCTAAAGCTTTGCAAAATATTGATGGGATTTTAGATAGATTAATGTATTCAGATCCATTTTTAAAATTGATAGACTTTATTGCCATTTTTATTATATTAACTTTCTTTTATATTTTCTTTTTGCTTTTTTATAGGGATAAAATAAAATCTGTAATTTTATTCTTAGATAATAATAAAACAGATTTAAATGATAGCAACGAATTGAGCGACAAAGTTTTTGAGCTGGTGGATGAGAATGAAAAGCTAAAGAGAGAAAATTTTAAAAATATTATAAATATAAATGAGCTTTATAAAGAGAGAGATACAATTTTTCACGAAATAAAAAATCCTTTGACGACTCTTGGCGGCGATATAGAGATTTTAAACGCCAGACTTCAGCTTAAAGATGAAAAGACGCTTCGGATACTAGATAGAATGGCAAGAACTGAAAAGAGAATCAGAGATTATATTATTAATATAAATTACAGTGAAAATATAAAAACGAAAAAATTAGATTTAAGTCCAATTTGCTTTGGTGATTTTATAAAATTAATAAAAGATGAACTAAATGCTTGGGATAAAGAGATAAACTTTTCTTACGATTTAAAAGATTTAACAAAACATATTGATATAGATTCAAAAATGTTTTTAGAAGCTTTTGTAAATATTCTCAAGAATTCAGATAGACATGCAAAAACTGAAATATGTATAAATGTCTTTGAAGATGAAAGTCATTTGATCGTGGAAATAGAAGATGATGGACCAGGTTTTTCAAAACAAGCACTTGAAAATTTTAACAAGCCATATTTTAGTGAAAATCCTCTCGTTGGCAATATGGGGCTAGGGCTATATATAACTGATGAAATTATGAAAAAATTAGATATCGATATGGTTTTAAGCAATAATTTAGGAGCCAATACAAAACTTTTTATTAAAAAACTATAATCTTGGAAAATAATTGGAAATTGTTTGCTATACTCCATTTAACGAAAAGGAGGTATGCAGATGAACTCAATAGAAATTAAAAATCTTTCTTTTTCATATGGCAAAAAGGCTGTTTTAAACAATATCAATCTAAATATAACGAACGGTCTATACGGCCTATTGGGAAAAAACGGCGCCGGAAAAACGACATTAATGAAATTGATTGTAGCTTTGTTGCCCGTAACAAAGGGCCAAATCAATATATGCGGACAAACTAATCCAAAAGAAATTAGAAAAATTGTGGGCTATTTGCCACAAGATTTCGACTTTTATCCCGATATGAAAATAAAAGAATCGCTAATCTATTTGGGATTATTGGATGAAATAAAAAAGTCGGAATTAGATCAAAGAATTGACAAGCTCTTAGAGATTGTGAATTTAACAAATGATCAGGATAAAAAAATTAAGAGCTTATCAGGCGGCATGAAAAGGAGACTAGGCATTGCTCAAAGTCTTTTAAACAATCCCAAAATCTTAGTTGTTGACGAACCAACTGCAGGACTTGACCCAGAGGAGCGCATTCGTTTTAGAAATCTGCTAGGCGATTTATCGGCTGAAAAAATTGTATTATTTTCAACGCATATTGCTAGCGATTTGGAAAGCAGCGCTAATAGACTTGGCATATTAGACGATGGCAATTTTATTTATGACGGCACAGTAGAAGATTTGTTGAAAGAAAATTCAACGGGAAGCTATAAAACAATTGTCGATAGAAAAGATTTTTCAAAATTTAAAACAGAATATATCGTCTTTGAGCAAAAAGAATTGCCTGAAGGCATTCTGGTGAGCTTTATTCATAACGGCAGACCGAAAGAGGAATTTGAGCGCATTCCTCCAAGCCTTGAATCGGCCTATTTGATGAAGCTACACGAGAGGAGATTTAGATGAATCTATTAATTTGTGAAATAAAAAGAGTATTCAAATCTTTAATATTTCTAGGCCTTGCATTTGCGCTCACAATCTCAATCACAAGCCAAGTTAATGAAAAATTTTTTGAATTTAAAGCTCCAAATCCAAATCAAGATTCTTACGGTCGCAATTTAACTGACGATTTAGATTTTATCTTTCCAAATCTGATCTCAGATCTATATTATGCAATCGATCGAAACAGTTTTGATACTTATCCATATGGATTTTATAGAGAGAAAAATCTAGAAAAGGACGAACTTAACGCATTAAAAGACATAGTTTCGGATATATTAAATACGCCATATGAAAATATCGATTTAGATAATATAAAAATTCCTGAAAATGAAAACTTTGAAGAACAATTAAATAAAATAGATTCCATAATAGGCGGCGGCACATTTTACGCCAAAGACAAATATAAAGTTCATTTTGGAAAGAAAAACATCAGCTATGACGAAGCACTTGAAGATTATAATCTGATGAAAAATTCAGGCTACGATACTGCATTTGCAAGATACTTTAGCGATTATTCCGGCATATTTGTATTGCTACTTACATGGTTTATGGCTCTTTATTTATGGAACAAAGACCGAAAAGAAGGCGTGGCAAACACAATTTATGTAAAAAAAGTATCGTCATTAAAATTGGTGCTATTCAGAATATTAGCCATGAGCATAGCTTTGATGGTAGTAATTTTGGCACTTTTTAGCTATTATGAAATTAAGCTTATGAACATAAATGGCACAAGTATATTGAATCCTTTGAAAGCTTATCTAATAGTATTTTTATGGATATTTCCAATAATACTTTTTGTAACGAGCATAAGCAGTTTTCTCACCATTGCAACAAATAGCATATTGCTTGGATTTTTAGGCCCAGTTTTTTCTTTTATATATATAATGCTCTCCTCCGCAAATATATTTTATAATATTGGATACGGTTTATTAATAAGATATAATTCAGTCGGGAACGAAGCCTATTTCTTAAGTAAATTCAATCTGTTTTTGACGGGAAGAATATTGTGGATTGCAATTTCAGCTTTGATAATAGTATTGACGGCGCTGATTTATGAAAAAAGGAGGAGGGGATATAATGCTTTTAAAAATAAGTTCGCAACTAAAAACAGAACTAAGGCATAATTTAAATTCTTCTCTAGTAGCAAATATAATCATAATAGGAATCGTCTATTTCATTTTCGGATTAAAAAATCTAGATATAATAACTCAAGCGATGATCATAGAGCGGTTTTTGCCCTTAATGGGAATATTCACAATTTCAACACTTTTTTATTCGGAACAAAAAAGCCCAATTAAAGATATTTTAATTATGAAAAAAACGAGATTAGAAACGATATATGCCATTAGATTTATTATAAGACTTTTAATTTATACTTCAATTTCGATAATCTATATTTCGATATTAGAAACAAAAATAGACTTTAAAGATCTAATTTTGATAAATCTTCACAGCATTTCGATTGGACTTATAATAGGTGCTTTGGGGCTTTTGATTTTCAGTTTTACTAACAATATATCTTTAGCTTTTTTGGTGTCTATCGGGCTAATATTAATACAATGGTTTTTACCAAAAGACAAATCGAACATTTTGCTGCTTTTGACAATGCCAAAAATATCTGTCAATAGAATTATAACAATTTTAAGTCTATCGCTGATATTTATTGTGATTGGGATTAAGATTTGGAAAAGAAAGAAAGTATATTAAACTTCAGTCTGCACGGCTGAAGTTTTTTGTTCTTATTATTATGTTTTCAGAACGAGGACTATTTGATTCATTTGCAAACTCCTAATACGAAGAGGTGTTCAGATAAACAAAATGAAGAAAAGCTCAATTGATGAGCTTTTCATTCATATTATAAATAGTTTTTCAATCCACATTCATTGAATGAATGACAATTTTATTATACATTAATTTTTATATATAGTAAAGAATAAA
>JAUNVH010000019.1 GCA_030537765.1 Tissierellia bacterium
AAAATTGTTGAGGAATATTTCTCTAAGTGTAACACATGTCTTGACAATTAAGAATTTCTTATTAACTTCTGTAATTACTCTATTGAATTTCGGGCGATTGTAATATAAAATGCATTTAAAGATAAAATTTGCATAGGAGGGAAAAATGTACGATTTTAAAACTGTAATACCGAGAAAAAACACTGGTTCTTCGAAATGGATTCAAATGTATGAATGGAATCCAAACGTAGATGAAGATGTTGTGCCTTTATCAGTGGCTGATATGGAATTAAAAAATCCACCTGAGGTTATTGAAGGCCTGAAGAAATATTTAGACAATTCAGTCTTAGGATATACACAAAGTTATGATGCTTATTTTGAATCTGTAAAAAAATGGATGAAAGAAAAGCATAATTATGATGTTAAAAGAGAGTGGATGATCAATACCCCGGGCGTGGTCAATGCATTTTTTGGTGCGGTCAATGCTTTTACAAATCCTGGAGATGGCGTTATTATTATGAGGCCAGTCTACTATCCATTTTCGATGGCTATCGATATGAATGAAAGAGATTTGGTAAATTGTCCGCTATTAAAAGATGAGAATGGAAAATATACAATCGACTTTGATAAATTTGAAGAGCTTTGCAAAGTTCCAGAAAATAAGCTTTTGATTTTCTGCTCGCCTCATAATCCAGTTGGTAGAGTATGGACTAAAGAAGAATTAAAGAGGGTTGGGGAGATTGCAACTAGAAACAATGTTTTGATAGTATGCGACGAAATTTGGAATGATATTATTATGCCAGGTTATGAACATACTGTTATGGCTACAATATCTGAAGAAATTGCAAATAATACTATAATTTGCACATCTGTTTCTAAAACTTTTAATCTAGCAGGACTTGCCGTTTCAAATATCTTTATCCAAAACGAAGAAATTCGAGAAAAATATATCGATGCTATGCTAAAGATGCGCTCGTTAAATGTAAATATTTTAGGCTATAAGGCATGTGAAATTGCATATAATGAGAGTGAAAACTGGTTAAAAGAACTTTTAGAACTACTAGATAAAAACCAAAGGCTCGTGAAAGACTATTTTGATGAGCATCATCCAAAACTTACTAGCAATTATATTGAGGGCACTTATCTTCAATGGATTGATTTTAATGCCTTAGGCATGACGAACGAAGAATTGGAAGAATTTATGCACAAAAAAGCACAATTCTTTACCGATGAAGGCTATATATTTGGCTCCGAAGGAGACGGATTTGAAAGAATCAATGTCGCCTGTCCTACAGATGTTTTGTTAAGACAATTGGAAAAACTATCGAAGGCTTTAAAAGCTATTGGATTTTAATTTATTTTAGAGTACGGCTTAAATAAGCTGTACTCTATTTTTTTGGAGGATAAATTGGATCTAGTATTTGTTTTGATTATATTTTTAATAATCGTTATATTGATGAGATTTGGGCGCAAATTGCAAGAGGCAATGAGCATTGCAATTTTTGTGGGTCTAATTTTGTTTAGAGTGCCCGTTAAAGATGGCGTAAGAATAATTTTAAAAGGCGCCTTTTCTATGAGCACTATCTATCTTTTACTGGCTTTTTATTCTATCACTTTTTTGCAACGTATGATGGAAAAACGAGGCTTATTGATTTTGGCTGAAAAATCTTTGATTGAGCTATTTCATTCCAGACGCATAAATGCAATGTTTGCACCATTTACAATTGGGCTTCTGCCATCACCTGGTGCAGTTTTAATTGCGGCACCTATTGTAAACAATGCGGCAGGAGATTTTTTAGATAGGGAGGAAAAAACTTTTGTAACTACATATTATCGCCATATTTCAGAAGCCTTTGTGCCAACTTATGCTTCGATTCTCTTGGCTTTGCAGCTTTCTGGCGTAAATATGACGGCTTTTGTGGTTTTGATGTTGCCGCTTGTTGCAGCGTTATTTTGGCTAGGCTATATTTTTTATGTTAAAAAAATTCCCAAAAATAAAAAAGTTGAAAATGATGGCTCAAAAATTAAGTATATCAAAAATTTATTTTATAGCATCTGGCCAATTTTGCTTGCGATAATTTTAATATTGAGTTTGAAAACGCAGGTCGTAATTGCAGTTATTCCGGTAATAATTATTGCAGTATATATTTATAAATTTGATTTTAAAGAACTTTTACCATTTTTTAAAACTGCATTTGAGCCCAATATTATGCTTACAACGATTGTGATTATGATTTTAAAAGAGCTTTTAAGCTATACGGGAGTAATTGTAAAATTGCCTGAGCTCTTTGCAAATTTTTCAATCCATCCCACAATTATATATGCAATTATATTTTTCATTGGTACTATTATTGCGGGCTCTAAAACTATGGTAGCAATTATTATTCCGCTTGCTTTTGCAAGTTCTTTAAATGCCGGAGTTGGGGAACTCGTTTTATATATGGCCATAAGCTATATTGCGATGCAGATTTCTCCAACACATATTTGTCTTGCAATTATTTTAGAAGAAAATAAAACTAGCTTTTCTTCTCTAATTGCAAAGACTATGCCCGTTTTGATTTCGTTTATTGCAATTACTATTTTTTATTCTTATATTTTGATAAAGGTGTTTTGATATGACAAAAATTTTTTTAGTCTGCGGATTTTTAGGTTCAGGAAAGACCACATTTATACAGGAAGTCTTAAGTAAAAAAGACAATAGCTTAATTTATGCGATTGTGGAGAATGAATTTGGGGAAGTTAATATAGATTCTAAAATTTTGGCAAATAGCAATATCGCCATTAAAGAGATAACTAATGGCTGCATTTGCTGTTCCTTAATTGGCGATTTTTCTAAAGCTATTTTAGAATTAAAAGAAAAATATCAAATTGATATTATAATTATAGAGCCAAGTGGAGTTGCGGAAATTTCGCCGCTGATTCACACTTTGCAGTCAGAAGAGCTATTTGTTATTACAATAATTGATGCCAAAAGACATTTGATATATGAAAAGAATTTCAAATCTTTTTATGAAGATCAGATTTTTTGTGCAGATAAAATATTTTTTAGTAAAACAGATGAGCTTACAGATTTAGAAATTGAAAACTTAATTTTAGATATTAAAGATAAGCACGGCGAAAAAGATATTGAATTTAGAAATTGGCATGAATTAAACTATAATGAGTTGTTCGATATAGAAGGCTCAAAATTAATTATGAAAAATAGTAATCATCAAGATTTAAAATTTTATGAAAAAACCTTGAGACCACAAAAATATTTTGAAATTAAAGAGATTGAAAAAATTGGCGAGAAATTAAAAAATAGCGATAATATTTATAGAGTAAAGGGCTTTTTAGATAGCTTTTGCGGCAAATTAAAAATCGATTATACTCAGGGTGAATTCAATTATGAAAAGATTGACTATATGCCTGAAAATTTCCTGATAGCAATTGGCACAAGCCAAAATATTGAAATAGAAATAATAAAAATTTTAGGTGATGATATTGAAAGCTGATCTCTATTTATTTGCAGGTTTTCTATTTGCTGGCAAGAGCACAATTATAAATAAGCTAAAAAACAGCTTTGAAAATATTCTTATTATATCAATGGAACAAGGTTTAGAAAAAGTGGACCAAGAGATCTATTTTAATAATCTTACTGATGCTAAAGATTATTTAAAGACGATTGATCTTTCAAAATATGATGCCATTTTTATGGAGTATAATGGCACTATGCACGTTAAGAATATTTTTAGTTTTGCAAAAGATTTAGATTTAGTTTTGAGAAAGACTATTTATGTTCTAGATGGCGAGGTGGCTGAAAATTATCTCATAAATATGCCCAATTTGATATTGGAGCAGATTAATTTTTCTGATCTAATCTATATCAGAAATTTTGAAAAATTTCAATCTGATAGGGCCAAAGAGATTATAAAAACGCTAAAGCCTGGCATTAAGATTTATAAGGATGAAACTGAAATTGAAAATATTTTCGAAAAGAAAAATTATAAAATCTTGATCATAATTATTTGGATAATTTTAATTTTGAGCTATAAATTCATATTAAAAAAATAGGCAGTCAATTTAATTGACTGCCAAAATTTTATTCTTCGAAAAATACTTTGTATTCGCCATAGCCCTCTTCATCTAATTTATCATAAGGTATAAATTTTAAGCTGGCACTATTTATGCAATATCTAAGTCCGCCCATCTCTTTTGGTCCATCGTTAAAAACATGGCCCAAATGCGTATCATCTTTGCTCTTTACTTCAACTCTTTTCATGCCATGTGAATTGTCTTCAATATAGTCTAAAGAGTCGGTAGTTAGCGGGGCGCTAAAAGACGGCCAGCCACAACCGGCATCAAATTTCTTTTCAGAAGTAAATAGCGGTTTGCCTGAAACTATATCTACATATAGTCCTTTTTCATCAAAATCATTATATTCGCCAGTTCCTGGCCTTTCAGTGCCAGAGTTTCTGGCTATGTCAAAAGCTTCGGCGCCTATTCGGCTTTTTAATTCTTCGTCCGATTCTTTTTCATATTCCTTATAATCTAAAACGGAATCGTAAACTTCATTTAGATTTATATGGCAATAGCCACCAGGATTTTTTTCTAAATAATCTTGATGATAATCTTCTGCATCGTAGAAATTTTTTAAAGGTTCAATTTCGACAACAGTTTTTTTGCCAAGTTTTTTCTCCACAAAGGCTACGACTTTTTCAATAGTCTTTTTTTCTAGATTTTCATCTGTATAATAGATGCCAGTTCTATACTGTGTGCCCACGTCTCCGCCTTGCTTATTTAAGCTAAATGGATCTATAACTTTAAAATATCTAATTATTAGCTCTTCCATGCTAACTATATGCGGATTATATACTAGCTTTACAGTTTCTGCTGCATCTGTTTTTCCAGTGCAGACTTCTTCATAAGATGGATTTTCGGTATTTGAATTTGCATATCCACTCTTTGCGTCAATAACGCCTGGCACATTTGCAAAATATGCCTCCATTCCCCAAAAACAACCTCCGGCCAAATAGAGTGTTTTTTCATCTGTCTTTACTTCGTTTAAAATTTCTTTTTGCATATCTAATTTGTCCTCCATAACTTCATTATTTTCATTATTTTCTAATTTATTTTCCTGAGGTTTAGAGTTCAACTTTATGAGCGCAAATATTGCAATCAATCCGATTATAATAATTGCTATAAGTTTTTTATGCATTAGCATCACCTCGTAACTAATATTTATCCTTTATTTGCACTTTTCAAACAGTAGATATAAATGTATTTATCTTATGTTAAAGCATTAACTCAATTGACAGCCAAATTATTTTCATATAAAATTATAATATACAAAAGCCATGCTCTCATTACAAATGTAACAGGAGGTGCAATTTTATGAACAATCAATATTTAGCTAGGATTGCATACTATTATTATATAAAAAATAAAACGCAATCAGAAATTGCTAGGCTCTTTAAAGTATCTAGACAGAAGATAAATAGAGATTTAAAGATGGCTCAAAAGCTTGGAATTGTAAAAGTTGATATTGATTTTCCGATTAATTCAGATATAGAGCTGGAGGCAAATTTAGAAGAAAATTGTAATTTAAAAAAAGCCATTGTGATCAAATCTTCGGAAGAGATTTTAAAAAAAGAACTAGCAAATGCTGCAAAGGAGTTTTTAGACAATTATCTTTCAGACGGAATGACTATTGGAGTTACTTGGGGCACTACTCTCTATGAGCTTGCCAAAGTTTTAAATGTGAAAAATTTCAAAAATATCAAAATCAAACAATTGATTGGCGGCGTAAATCCAAATTATCCAAATTTGAGTGGAGAAAATATAGCTAGAATTTTTGCGAACAAGCTAGGGGGCAGTTTTACTTCATTCTATTTGCCGGCAATAGTATCAGACAGATTGACAAAAAAGATTCTGCTTGAAGAAAACGATACTTTAAAAGCGTATGAAGGAATGGACAAATGCGATCTTGTAATTGCTGGCGTTGGGAGTATTGAAAGAGAAAATACTGTTTCTAAACTTGGATATTTGAGCGAAGAAAATAGAAAACTACTTTTGCAAAAGGGCATTGTGGGCGATTTAGGCTTAATCTATTACGATCGTAAAGGAATTCCTTATTTTGAAGAAGGCGCCCCAATCTCACTGGGCTATAATCTGTTTGAAAAGCCAAAGGATATGAAACTTATGGTAATTGCAGGCGGGGAAGAAAAAGCGGAGGCCATAAAGGCAATACTTAATGGTAAGATTGTGGATATATTGATAACTGATAAGAACTGCGCAAATAAAATTGTTTGCAAATAAAAGAGGTGAAGCTTTGAAAAAATATTTCTTGGGCATAGATTGCGGCACTACGATGTTAAAAGTTAATCTATATGATGAAAAAGGCATTGCAGTTATGAGAAAGCAGATTAAAAATCCTGTAATAACTGAGGGCAGAAAGATTGAAATTGATATGGAAAAACTATGGGATAATGTTTCTTATCTAATAAGAGAAATTATAAAAGATTCTAAATTAAATCCATCTAATATTGTGTCGATTGGAGTTTGCGCTCAAGGTGAAGGGCTTTGGGCACTCGATAAAGATTTAAAGCCTGTGAGAAATGCAATACTTTGGAATGACAGTAGAGCCCATACTATGGTCGATTCACTACATAGTGATCGCGATTTGATAAAGCAGATAAAAAATATTACGGGATCATTTATCTTCGGTGGAGGCACTAATTTACTTTTAAAATATATAAAAGAAAATGAAAGAGAAGTATATGATAATATTGAGCATATATTTTTTTGCAAAGACTTTATCAGATTTAAATTGACAGGCGAAATTTTTACAGACTATTCCGATATGTCTACTTCGATTATTGATTTAAACACGAAAGAAATTTCAAATGAGATGTTAAAGCTTTTAGATATTGAGCAGATGAAAGAAAAATTTGCGCCGATGAAAAAGTCTTATGAACTGGGCGGAAAAATTACTAAAGAAGCCGCAAGGCTTACGGGATTAAAAGAAAACACTCCAGTTGCAATTGGGATGCTAGATGTGATTTCATCGCTATCGGGAGTAGGCGCAGTAAATGATGGCGATGCATTGGTGATTATCGGCACTACAATTTCTTGTGGTGTAGTTAGGCAAGATCTAAAAGACTTTTCGGCAAATCCTGGATATGAAATTCATTTTCTAGACGATAAATTTTTAGAAGTTATGTCTACAATGTCGGGAGCTGCTAATTTAGAATGGGCAATAGACACATTTTATTCCAATGAGAGAAGAGAATATAAAGATGAGATTTATAGCTTTTTAGAAACAGAAATAAAAGACATTGCGCCTGGAGCAGAAGGCATAATTTTTCATCCATATATTAGCGAATCGGGTGAGAGAATGCCGTTTTCAAATAAAAATGCCAGAGCTCAGTTTATGGGGCTTAGTATAAATAAAGGCAGAAAATATATGTTAAAGGCAGTTTATGAAGGCGTGGCTTTGGCTATTAGAGATTGCTTAGACTCCGTATTTAAAGGCGATTATGAATACGACAAGGATAGCATTATTTATCTCACAGGCGGAGGTTCACAAAGTGAGATTTGGGCTCAAATTATTGCAGATGCCACAGGCAGATCTGTTAAGGTATTAGAAGGTGGAGATTTTACATGCAGAGGTGCTGCGATGCTATCTACTATGACAAATGAAGCTGATTTTTCTAAACTTCTAAATATATATGAAAACTATAAAGTCAAATGGGAATTTATTCCAGACTATGAAAATTTTGAAATCTATCAAGATCTATACTATATATATAAAAAAACTAGAATGACTAATGACAATTTATGGCACGATCTAAAGCTCGTCAGAGATAAATCGAAGAGAAAGAGGAAGAATATATGAAAATACTTATAACTGCTGAAATGGATCCCAAATATGTCGAAGAGATTAAAAGCAATTGGGATGTCGATATTGAAGGCTGGTCTAAAGAATATCGATTAATGACGGAAGAGGAGATGCAAAAACTGGTGCCCGGCTACGATGTTTTAATAACGAGTTATGACGAAATTACAAAAAAGGTCATCGATGCTGGAAAAGATTTAAAGCTAATAATATGCACAAGGGCAAATCCTGTCAATATAGATATTGATTATGCAAAAGAAAAGAATATTAAAATTAGTTATGCTCCTGGCAGAAATTCAGATTGCACGGCAGAATTTACTGTGGCTATGATGATGAGTGTGGGTAGAAATATTCCAAAGGCACATCACGAACTAAAGCTGGGAAAACACACTTCGCCAAAAGAAACAGTAAAAGATATAAAGAGTGGACTAAGAGAAGATGTGACTTGGGATCTGAGTGCCACATCTCCATATGTGATTTTTAAAGGCAGACAATTATATGGAAATACTGTGGGAATTATAGGATATGGAAATATTGGCAGAAGAGTTGGCGAGATATTAAAGGCCTTTGGCATGAATATCTTAGTCTATAGTCCCAGCATAAAAGAAGAATTAGAAGGCGTTAAGAAAGTGGGTTTGGAAGAGCTTTTGAAAGAATCTGATTATATTACGATTCATTCAGCGGCGATTGAAAAAAACAGGCATCTCATTGGGAAAAAAGAATTTGATATGATGAAAGAAACTGCATATTTTATAAACACATCTCGCGGCATGCTTGTAGACGAAGAGGCTTTAATTGAAGCTTTGAGAGAAGAAAAAATTGCAGGGGCTGCAGTCGATGTCTACGCATCAGAGCCTATTGCAATCGATCATCCATTTATAACTGAACTTGAAAATATTGTCATTACGCCTCATCTTGGGGGAGCAACCTTAGAGGCGATCACAAATCACAGCAAGATGGCGCTTTCTGAATTGAAAGCATTTGAAAATAATGAACCATTAGAATATGAATATTAGGAGGAAAAAATGACTGAAGAAAAACAGATTGACAAAAGCAAATGGGGTTTTTATACAAAATCGGTACATGTGGGAAGCGAACCATGTCCTGCAACTGGAGCGTTAGTGGCGCCGATTTATCAAACCTCGACTTACACTTATGAAAATACTACTGAAGCGGGCCAAATCTTCTCTGGGGAAAAATTTGGTTATCTTTACGGCAGAGACCATAGCCCAACTGAATATCAACTCGAAGAAAAAATTGCTGCGCTAGAAGGCGGCGAGGCTTGCAAAACTTTTGCTTCGGGCATGGCCGCAATCTCTGCGGTGGCACTTGCAATTTTAAATCAAGGCGACCATGTAATCTGCTCAGATGTGGTCTATGGTGGAACTTATGGACTTTTTGAAAAAATATTTAATAAATATGGAGTAGAGCATACATTTGTAGACACTTCTGATTTAGAAAAGCTTGAAGCCGCCATTAAAAATAATACGAAGATGATTCACATTGAAACGCCTGCAAATCCGACATTGAGACTTACAGACATTAAAAAAGTTTCTGAAATCTGTAAATCTAAAGGCATAAAGCTCGTGGTAGACAATACTTTTATGACGCCATATTTTCAAAGGCCTTTAGATCTGGGAGCAGATATAGTAGTTCATTCATGCACAAAGTATATGGGAGGACATGGAGATTTAATTGCCGGAGCAGTTATTGCAGACGAGGACTTTATAAAAAATGGACTCCATGAGCCAGTGACAAAAATTGGCGGACTCATATCGCCATTTACTTGCTTTTTAGTAAAACGCGGTCTTCAAACTCTGGGCCTAAGAATGAATCAGCATAATAAGAATGCTTTAGAGATTGCAAAATTCTTAGAATCGCATCCGGCAGTTGAGAAAACTATTTATCCAGGCCTTAAGAGCCATCCGCAACATGAACTTGCAAAACAGCAGATGACAGGCTTTGGTGGGCTTATATCTTGCGAATTAAAGGGCGGTTTAAAAAACGGTCAGGCATTTTGTGACAATTTGGAATTGATCTCATTGGCAGTTAGCCTTGGCGATGTGGGTACATTGGTGCAGCATCCAGCCAGCATGACTCATAAGAGTCTTCCTAGAGAAGAGAGAATTTCATCAGGAATTACAGATAGCTTGATAAGAATTTCATGCGGGGTAGAAGATACAAAAGATTTAATAGATGATATAAAACAGGCATTAGATAAATTAGAAATATAAATAGGGAGGAAAATGAAATGATGTATTTAAAAGAAAGACAAGAAATAATCGATTATGGTATAAAGATGTTAGAAATGGGCTTGACAAAAGGCA
This sequence comes from Tissierellia bacterium, assembly GCA_030537765.1. GTDB lineage: Bacteria > Bacillota > Clostridia > Tissierellales > Peptoniphilaceae > JAUNVH01. The sequence goes on from JAUNVH010000019.1 coordinate 10,183, forward strand.
CTGGAGGAAATTTATCGGTCTTCGTGCGAGATAAAGGCCATATGCTAATTAGTCCAAGCGGAATTGAATATCACAAGATAAAACCTGAAGACATTGTAGTCATGGATTTAGATGGAAATATCATATCGGGCGACAAAAAGCCTTCCTCAGAACATGAAATGCATTCCATAGTCTATAAGACAAGAGATGATATAGACGCAGTAATCCATACGCATACGATCCATTGTGCAGCTGTTTCATGCATGAATGTAGATTTGCCTGCAGTGCACTATATGATAGCTGTTGCAGGTGGAAAAAATGTCAGATGTGCAAAATATGCGACATTTGGTACGCCAGAGCTTGCAAAAAACGCCATTGAAGCGATGAAAGACAGAAAAGCAGTACTACTTGCAAACCACGGCCTTTTAGCAGGCGCAAAAGATTTGGCAAATGCTTTAAATATTACTGATGAAATAGAATTTGTGGCCCAATTATATCTCATGACAAAGGCTGCCGGCGAGCCAGTTATATTACCTGACGAAGAGATGGATTTAATGCTCGGCAGATTTGCATCATATGGTCAAATTAAATCCGACAAAAAATAATGTCGGAGATTTGAAAATAAATTACTAGGAGGGAAAAGCATGAAAAAAGGTTCGATTAAAGGTTTAATACCACTAATAGTATTCCTGCTCATATTTGCAGGCACAGGTATTATAACCGGCAAGTTTGAAAATATGCCTCTATTAGTCGCATTCATCATAACTTCAGCAATAGCATTGGCTATGAATAAAGAGGGCGAAAAATTAAGCTTGTCTGAAAAAGTAGATATGTTTGCAAAAGGTGGCGGAGATCCGACACTGATACTGATGGTCTTAATATTTATATTAGCAGGCGCTTTCTATTCTGTTGCAGATGCAATGGGAGCCGTTAGCTCGACAGTAAATTTGGGACTGAGCATTTTACCTGCCAATATGTTATTGCCAGGACTGTTTATAGTTGGTTGTGTTTTGAGCTTTGCAATGGGAACATCGATGGGTACGGTCAGCGCTTTAACTCCAATTGCAGTTGGAATAGCTTCTAATACTAATATCTCTATGCCTCTAATTTGTGGCGTAGTAATTGGAGGAGCAATGTTTGGTGACAATCTATCTTTCATATCTGATACTACAATTGCGGCAACTAGAACGCAAGAAGTTGAAATGAGAGATAAATTTAAAGTAAATATTTTGATAGTTTTACCGGCAGTAATCATAAATTTGATCGTTTTATTCTTTATGAATGTAAAAGTAACGGGACTTGAAACATTTGAATATAATTTAGTAAATATAATTCCATATATCGTAATTATAGCCTTTGCACTCATGGGCCTAAATGTATTTGCAACACTTGGACTAGGAATTTTGGTCGGTTGCATAATAGGTTTAATTCACGGAGACTTTACAGTGCTTGAGATGTTTGAAGTGCTTCAAAGAGGCATGGGCTGGATGGAAGATATTGCAATAATTGCCATAGTCGTGGGTGGTGTTGTGGCACTTATGAATCACTATGGTGGAATAGATTATCTAATTTACAAATTGACTTCGAAAGTAAAGACTAAAAAAGGCGCCGAATTTAGTATGGCAGCATTAGTTTCTTTGATTGACGTGGCTACAACTAATAATACTATTTCTATAATTACTGCAGGTCCGATAGCAAGAGATATATCGGATCAGTTCGAAATTGATAGAAGGAGAACGGCAGGACTTTTAGATATTTTCTCATCAGGTTTCCAAGGTTTGATACCATATGGCGGACAGCTACTCGTCGCAGGTGGCCTTGCACAAATTTCACCAGGCGCAATTACACCATATTCATGGTATCCAATGCTCATAATCGTAATGGGAATAATAGCTATTATAACGGGCATACCTAAACTTAAAGAGGTAAAAAAATAGATGGCAGAAAATAAAAAACGTCATTATAAGCTAGATTTAAATACGGTTATAGATTATGTAATAGAAAAAAATCTATTCGACGACAGAAAAAATCTAGAATCAGAAGAAATTGGTGACGGAAATATAAATTATATATATAGAGTCAAAGATAGATTGACGAATAAATCTGTCATACTGAAACAGGCCGATGTACTTTTGCGCTCTTCAGGCAGGCCACTTTCTATTGATCGCTCTAGAATTGAGGCCGAAATATTAAAATATTATGAAAACACTGCTGGCAAATTTACTCCAAAAATCTATGATTATGACGAGATAATGTGCGTAATTGCCATGGAAGATATATCTGAGTATAAAAATATGAGAAAAGAACTCATGGAGCGTAAAATTTTTCCTAAATTTGCAGAAGATATAGTCGAATTTATGGTAAAGACATTATTACCAACGACCGATTTAATCATGGATGCCGAATTAAAAAAGCTTGAAGTAAAAAAATATATAAATCCAGAACTCTGTAAGATTTCAGAAGATTTAGTCTTTACAGAACCTTTTATAGATTATAAAGGTAGAAATATAATTACAGAGGGCAATTTGGAATTTGTGGAAGAATATCTATATAATGATTTTTTGCTTCATAAAGAAGTGGCCCTATTAAAAGAAGAGTTTATGAATAATGCTCAAGCCTTAATTCATGGAGATCTTCACACCGGCTCAATCTTTATAAATGAAAAGGGCATAAAGATAATCGATCCAGAATTTGCATTTTACGGCCCAATTGGCTATGATAGCGGAAATGTAATTGGAAATCTGTTTTTTGATGCGGCCTATAATAGATTTTCTGAAGGCTTCAGTGAAGAATTTGAAAATTGGATATTAGATACTGCTGCAAACATATTAGAAAAGTTCGGAAGCGAATTGCAAAAAGAGCTTGTAGCCGAAAATATAGTCGATCCAATTAGAAAAAATGATTTATATTTAAAAGAATATATAGAATCTATTCTGTCATATACGATGGGCGCAAGCGGTTTGGAAATTTTAAGAAGAACTGTGGGCGATTCTAAAGTTATAGAACTTCATGCATTAAAAAATGGTGAAGCGCGCATTGCAGCTGAGAGAATGTTGATAAAAATCGGAAAAGAATTTATAAAAAATAGAAGCACAATTAGAACTAAAGCAGATATTTTGAAAATTTATAAAAATTCAATTAATTAAGCTTTAAAATACTAGATTAAAAGGGTCTGAAATTAATATTCAGCCCTTTTAATTATAATCAATAATCATAAATTCATTAGACTATCCGCATTTATCGCAAAAAATATTTATTTAGAGCCAATAAAGGAGTATAATGAAACTAATACAGAGTTTATAAAGAAGTTGAAAAATAAAAGAAAGGATATTTTATGAAATACTATATTGCCTATGGCAGTAATTTAAATAGATCATTAATGAAAAAATTCTGCCCTGGGAGTGAATTAGTAGCAAAAGCCAAAATAAAAAATGCAGTCTTGAGATTTAGAGGACATGGCTATTTGAATTTAGAAATTGGAGATTTTGATACCTTTGTCTATACTGCTATTTGGAAAATTGACAGAGCTTGCGAAAAAGCATTAGACATTTATGAAGACTATCCCAAACTTTATGACAAAGTAGAAATAGATATAAAAATAAAAGATGATTTAGTAAAAGCGTTCTATTATAAGATGAATAAGCCTTATGATAGCGAGCGCGCGATGCCAAAAAAGAAATATGTGAAAACAGTATTAAAAGGATATAAAGATATGAACTTTGAAACTTCGGCATTAGATGATGCGATAGAGGAGATTGGATTTGAAAAATAATTATCATATAGTATTAGCAGATGAAAATAATTTAAAACTGAATAGATTGGCGATTGAATTGGCTCAAATTGCAATGCTCTTTTCAGATTCTATGGCGCTTCCAAACGTTTCAAAAGAAAAAAGCCCAGAGGCAATAAATTTATATTTAAAAGACGGTTTAAAAAATCATATAAAAAGAGATGGCAAAAATTATGAAATCATTGCCGACAATCAAGATATAATTTATGAAATTTTAGAAAATATTTTTGAAATTAAAAAAGATAGTATCGATTATGAAATTGGCAATAGTTCTAATTTAAAATTGGAAGATATATTTGGCGAGGGCGCATTAAAAACTAGAGATAAAAATTATGTAATAAATGCAAGCCAATACAGCATTGAATTTAGAAAAGATTTTTCGTATGAGGAAATTCAAGCGGCTGCGGCCGTCGTTTCGCGGATTGCACTTGACTGTCAAAAAATACATTATCCAATAACTGGTGATGATGCAAATATAATTATAAAAAGTAATGGAAAAAATAGGATCGAAAATTATAAAGATAAAATCAAAATTAATTGTGATATATCTAATATGAATGATTTTTATAAATTGTTAGAAATTCACGCCCAAGATGAGCTTATAAATTATTTTAATGAATCTTTGGCTTTAAAAAATTTTGACGGGCAATATGCATATGCCAATTCATTTTATAAAGACGGAGAATATTATTTAGAAAAAATATCGGATATTAAAAAGTCGAAATTGATGCAAAATAGTAGAATCAAAAGCTACAAAGACGAAAAAATCATATTCGAACAATTTAAAGAATTTGAATGGGAAGTCGATATATTCAAAAGAGAAGTTTTAAATGTATTAGAAAATGTAAATATTGATAAAAAAATTTATATAGAGGCTATCTTGAGTGAAGATGAAGAAATTAGAAAAAATACAGAGATAGAATTAAAAAATATATTGCATGAAAGAAATATTGAATCGGAAATTTCTATTTTGAATTCCTATAAACAAGGATTTAGCTGGATTGCGGAAAAATTGATTCCCAAAATTAAAAAACTAAATTTCGATCGCATAGAAATTTTATTTAGTCAATTTTCTAAAGATCCAACCGAAGCTTGGACAGAGGAAGAGGGCGCTGTGCCAACTTATGTGAATTTAAATTTAGATAACGAGGGCAAATGGTTCGATCTGCCGATTAGACTACTTCAAGAATTATATCCGATTGACGATATCTTAGCCAAAGAATTAGATTTTGATAGAGATAAAATTGAATTTAAGCTGCTTGAAGAAGAGAGCGAATTTAAATATGTATTCAAATTATGGCATGAAAATAAACCCATAGAAACATTTGAATTTTTGCCAAAATTTAGTGAGAGATATTATTTAGACGAATTTCCAACTATGGGACTTGTGCATCCCAATACTGCATATTTTAAAATCGTACAAGATGATAAATTGATTGCAGAAAAGTTTTTTAAAACTGATTTAGAAAATATATGGAATTATTATCAAAAAGAGATTTTGCCAAAGGCTATGGAAAATGTTGATAGCTTTCATGAGCCTATATTTTCAAAATTGAAATTAGAGATAAATCTTTCGGAATGCGACTACAAACTGCCAATTAGAGAAGATCGAATTTCAGCACTCGATAGTTTTCATGAAGATCTTTATTTTGTCGGCTTAGACTATTTTAAACTCGCATCTCAAAAGCGCTTTGGAAAAATAATGGATGCGCCCGGTCTAATTTTGCCAATAATTCACAAGACTGAAGGCAGACCAAATATAAGATGGAGCATTTCAGTACCGATAGACAGAAGGCCTTTCGTATTAAATGGAGATAAAAAATATTATATAGAAAGCAAAATTGCAAATTCAAAATTTGAATCGATTGAAATAATTGAGGGCAAAAAATTGGCGACTATTAGCTTAAACGGTGAAAATATTGCAGCCGGATTAAAACAGTTAATAGAAAAAAATCTAGCCAATATACCAAAATCTATTTACGATTTTGACAAGCTCATTTTAAATGCCGATAAAGTCTACTGTATTGATATTAAGCGTCCTAAAAAGACTGAGAATATTTTACAATTTGAGCATAGAAAAGATAAAATCTATAATTACGAAGATACAATTTCAGCAATCGACAATTTAAATAATACAGGGGGAATAGAAACTGAATATCTAAGTTCTAGTTATGAAGGCAGAAAAATTCATAGCATTTACTTTGATGAACCCTCCAAAGGCTTTAAAACTTCTTATAAAAAGACTTATACTAAGCCCACTATCTATATAAATGCAAGGCATCATGCAAATGAAGTTTCGAGCACAAATTCAACTTTTGATTTGATTAAGAAACTGGGCACTATCGAAATTTATAAAAAGTATTTAGATAGAATGAATATTATATTTTTGCCAAACGAAAATCCAGATGGCACAGATATTCATTATGAGCTTCAAAAAGAACATCCCGAGTGGATCTTTCATATATCTAGATTTAATGCACTTGGCAAAGAATTTGGGCACGATTATTTTGTAAAAGACACAATCCATACAGAAGCTAAGGCGTTGGAAAAGATTTATAAAAAATGGCTGCCCGATATATTTATAGATGATCATGGAGTTCCGCATCATGAATGGTCTCAACAGTTTTCTGGCTATACAGCGCCAGCATATAAAGGTTTTTGGCTGCCAAGAGCATTATTATATGGATACTTTTGGTATAGAGAAGGATTTGAGAAGAACATTTCATATGCAAAAGAATTGGAACATGCAATCGCAAAGAGCTTTAGAGACGATGAAGAATCGACTAAATTAAACGAAGATTTAAAAGATAGATTCTTCAAATATGCAAATAATTGGCTGCCAAAGATGTTTCCTGCCAATTATTATATGGATTTAATATTTTACTGGATAGCCTTCGATGAAAAATCTACCAAGAATTATTTATCGGTCAGATTTCCAGAAATTACAGTCGTCGGCTATACTAGTGAAGTTACAGATGAAACTGCAACTTCTAAACATCTCAAAATGTGCAGCGATGCACATGTGAAAAATAATTTGGCAATACTTGAAACAGTCTATAATCGACCAATTAAATTTCAAAAGAACTTTATGGAATTTAAAAATGGTCTTTTAATAGAAAATAAAAGAATAAGAAATTAAAGGAGGAATTTATGGAATTATTTAAATTGATAGGCCTATTAGTGCTAATTGTCGGCTTTGCATTAAAACTAGATGCAATTTTAATCATATTTGCAGCCATGATTGCAACGGCAATAGCGGGCGGCTTAGGAATTACAGAATTTTTTACAATTTTAGGAAAGTCTTTCGTATCAAATAGAGCAATGATGATTTTTGTAATTATAATGTTTGTAACTGGTACTATGGAGAGAAATGGACTTAGAGAATCGGCTGCAAAACTTATTGGACGTTCTAAAAAAGCAACGCCTGGAAAAGTTATTATGTCTTATGGAATATTTAGGGCAATTTTTGGCGCATTTAACGCAAGTTTCGGAGGCGTTGCAGGCTTTGTAAGACCAATCATTTTACCGATGGCAGAAGGAGCAGTGCTTTCAAAACACGGCGAAGTAGACGAAAATTATTCAGAAGAAATAAAGGGCATGAGCGCCGCGATGGAAAATATAACTTGGTTTTTCTGGCAAGTGCTCTTTGTCGGAGGTTCGGGTGCGCTCTTAGTTCAAGGCACTTTGAAAGAACTGGGATATAGCGTTGAGCTAATCGATCTTGCAAAGGTTGAAATTCCGGTGGCAATTTTTGCGCTAGTCGTTGCCAGCGTCTATTTCTTGCTAAAAGATAAGCGCTTAGAAAAGACTTATGGCAAAAATATAAAGAGGGGTGAATAGTATGTCTTTCTTTTTCAATAGTGATATAGCAATAGGAACTAGAGTATTGGAAATTATATTTATAATGATAGGCCTAATACTCATATATGTTGGATATAGCAATTTTAAAGATAAGACTAATCCACAAAGAGTTGGAACTTCAATATTTTGGATTATTCTGGGTGTAGTCATCGCCTTTGGCAGATGGATACCTGAAATGTTTGTGGGCATTATGGTAATTATAATGGCAATTCCAGCCATACTAAAAAAAGTAAAGCCGGGAAAAAACGACGCCCCGTCTAAAGAATATACGGTAGAAATGTCTGAAAAGATTGGTTTTAAAATATTTATCCCAGCCCTAACAATAGGAGTCTTTGCGGTGGGCTTTGCACTATTTGTAAAGCAATTGGGCGCATTGGTGGGAGTTGGCGTAGGTGTAATTGTCGCAGCAATTATGCTCAGAATCTTAAATAAAGATAATACCCTACCCGTATTTTTAAAAGACAATAAGAGATTATTAGACTTAGTTGGCCCACTTTGTATGTTGCCAATGTTTTTGGCAAGTCTAGGCGCTGTGTTCACAGCTGCCGGAGTTGGAGATGTGGTGGCTGATATAGTTGGCACAATTATTCCACAAGGCAATGTCAATATAGGCATTATTGTATTTGCAATCGGCATGGCATTATTTACTATTATTATGGGTAATGCATTTGCTGCGATTACGGTTATGACAGTGGGAATTGGCGCACCGTTCGTATTACAATATGGAGCAAACCCTGCTTTAATAGGCATGGTGGCATTAACCTCTGGATATTGTGGAACACTTCTGACTCCAATGGCTGCCAATTTCAATATTGTGCCTGTCGCAATTTTAGAAATGAAAGATAGATATGGAGTAATCAAAAATCAGATAATACCTGCATTTTTACTTTTGACATTCCAAATCGTATATATGATTATATTTAAATAGATTACAAAGGAGGAAAAATGAAAATACTATTGACCGCATTTGATCCATTTGGCGGAGAAAGTGTAAATCCAGCACTAGAAGCTGTGAAAATGGTAAGAGACGAAATAGAAGGCGCTGAAATTATAAAACTTGAGATTCCAACTGTGTTTAAAAAAGGACCTCAAACTATTTTTAAAAAAATAGACGAAATAAATCCAGATGCAGTCCTTTCAATTGGACAAGCTGGAGGCAGATCTGCCATAACTGTAGAATTTGTGGGCATAAATTGGGCAGATGGACGAATAGCCGACAATGAGGGAAATAAGCCAACAGGTGAAAAGATATTTGATGATGGAGAAAATGCCTATTTTTCAAGTTTACCAGTAAAAGCAATGGTTGAAAATATTAGGAAAAACGAAATTCCAGCATTCTTATCTTATACTGCCGGCACATTTGTCTGCAATGATGTCTTATATAGCGTACTATATTATATCCATAAAAATAATCTAGATATGAAAAGCGGCTTTATCCACGTGCCATTTGCACCAGATCAAGTCGTTTCAAAACCCAATAACACAAGCTCTATGAGTGTGCAAATGATAGCCAAAGCTATAGAATGCGCGCTAGAAAGTATTGTCAAAACAGACAAAGATTTAGTAAAGAGCATGGGAGAGACGGAATAAATGAAATCGGAAGGCAATTTGCTTTCCGATTTTTTAAAATATGTGATTTGACGCATTGAAATCTTATTTTTACTATGTTAATATAGGGGCAAAATACACAATTATTTCTAAAACAAAAATATTGCAAAAGGAGATACTTACTAAATGAAAAGTAAATTTAATAAAATATTGGCGATAGTCATAGGCGAATTGATGTGTGCTATAGCGATCACATATTTCTTTGTGCCTCATCATCTATTAAGCGGTGGTGTGGGCGGACTTGCTATAATGATTCAGTATTTAACTGGATACTCAAGTGGTATATTTTTCTTCTTAATAAATTTGCCGCTATTTTTCTTGGGTTTTAAAAAGCTCTCGAAAGATTTTATGATATTCACATTCATGTCTTCGAATCTGCTCTCCATCTATTTAATGGCACTAAAAGCTCTAAACTTGGGCTATTTTGTAGACGATGTTTTGCTATCGGCAGTATTTGGTGGAGTCCTAAATGGCGTGGGCATGGGCATAATGTTTAAAAATGGCACAAGCCAAGGCGGCCTAGATGTAGTTGCCATAATCGCCAGACAAGAATACAATCTAAATGTCAGTTCAGTATTGATGGCTATGAACTTTGTAATCGTGACAATCGCATCGATTCTATTTGGAGCAACAAGGGGAATGTATACCTTGATGTCAATGTATATAGGATATCAATGTGTAGATAAAGTAATGAATGGACTCGATGAAAAGAAACAGATCATGATAATTTCACAAAAAAGCGAAGAGATTGCCAAAAAGATTATGGACGATCCGCATAGGGGAGTAACACTTTTTGAAGCCAGAGGCGCATATACTGGGGAGAAAAAAGATGTCGTCTATTGTGTCGCCTATAATCGCCAAGTTGTGAAAATTAAACAGATTCTAGAAGAAATTGATCCTTCGGCCTTTATGTCGATTAGCGATATGGTAGAAGTGAAGGGCAAAGGCTTTATAGAACAGCAGTTTTAATATGCTTGATTATAAAAAGTTTTTGATAATATTATTAGTTTGGAATCTATTTGTATGCTTAGTTTTTGGAATAGACAAGTTCAAAGCTAAAAAAAATAGATGGAGAATACCAGAAAAGTTTTTGCTAGCTTTGGCAATTTTTATGGGTTCTTTTGGAGCTTTAATAGGCATGAAAATTTTTAATCACAAGACTAATAATAAGCTATTTCTATTTGGAATGCCATTAGCGATTATTTTAAATATCTATATTTTTATAAAATTAAAAAACTATATAATAATTTGATCTAAAATAGTTTGTAGAATAAAAATGATAAAAGAAATGATAATTAAAAATCTCAGCTTATAAAATTGAGCTGAGATTTTTAATATTAGATAAGGAAATCAAACGGTTAAAAGCTTAGCATAACCATAAATTTTGTCGTCTATATTGCTAGTTCTCAATGCATTCCAAAAAGAAGCTTGAATAGCTGATATTACAGGTTTATTTAAATCTGATTCTAAACTTTCTAAAATACCAATAGTTCTAAGGCCAGTGCAAAGAATTACTAAACATTCTGAATCATCGGCATCAGAATTTTTTGCTTCGCGATAAACATCTTTTAATTTTAAATTATCGATTTCAGAATCGTAAAGTAAATTGAGAGATCTCATTTTTACAACTTCGATTTCGTTTTCATTAAAAAATATTTTAGCCTTTTCAGAAACTGATTCAATATATGGACTTAAAACAGAAATCTTTTTTATATTTAATTTTTTCAAAGCCTTTATAATTGAGCCAGAAGTAGTTATACATTTTACATTTGCAATCTTTTCCAAATCCTTAGACAAATCTAAATCGTATTTAGTGCCAGCTATAAAGCTCCCACTAGTGCAACCAAATACTAATACATCAATGGGTGCTTGTACAAGCAATTTAGCAGCGTTTTTAGACTCTTTTGACATCTTTATTAAATGATCCTCATTTGTCTTTAAAAGTGAAATTCTACTAGTTAATGTAATTATGCCTTTAGGGGCTAATTTTTGAAATTCAGCTTCCATAATCCAGCCTGGAGCGGGATAAATGAGTCCAATTTTTAAACGCTCTCCATAATCGAAATCTATCATATCATCACCTTTATTATATTTAATATATTATAAAAAGATAAATGAAAAGATAATAGTGAAAATGTAAGTATATAGTCAAAGAGTTTTATACAAAATATTAATATTGAAAACAAATATATTAATAATTAAAAAACCTCGTATTCATATTGAAATACAAGGTCTTAAAATAAAAATGGTCGGGGTGAGAGGATTTGAACCCCCGGCCTCATGGTCCCAAACCACGCGCGCTACCAAACTACGCTACACCCCGAACAGCTATACTAATATATCATAACCAAATAGAAAGTGCAAGTAAAATTTTAAAAATTTTGTCTATTGGTCATAATTTTTAAACACAATTGTTATTATACCATAAATTTCATAAAAGTATAGCCTAAATTTTAAACAATTCTAATCCATTTTCCAGAACTGAAACGAGGATATAAAAGCATAAGCTTTATAATCTCTGTTGCTGCGATTACTCCATAGACTGCCTCTACTGGCAAATTAAATATAAATGAAGCAATGAGCGCACCAGGTACTGCCAAAAGCCATGTGACTGCACCTTCTCTTTGCAAGACAAACATGGAATCGGCGCCGCCTCGCAAAATTCCACCTAATAATATATCGTTTGAGAATCTTATTGGCAATATTAAACCGCGTATTCTCAAAAGATTTTTACATACTCCAATCAGCAAAGGATCGTCTAAGCGAAATATTTTCAAAAACAAGCCTGGGAAAATTAAGAGCATTGCTCCAATAACTATGCCAGCTTTGAACGCAAGACTTAAAAATTTTTCGGCAAGCTCTGTGGCATTATCTATAAAACCATTGCCGAGTTCGAAGCCCAATAGCACTACGCATGCAGCTGCCAGGCCCCTAAACATGACATAAGTTATATTTTCGATAGTTGTACTCAAAAGCATTGATGCCAAGGCTTGTTGTCCCAAATTTGCGTATGAGATCTGATACATATTTTGTGCAAGCCCCCAAAATACATCGGTTAATAGTATTGGGAATGCAACTATTATGAACCGTTTTAAAGACATTAGATATTTGCTTTCTGCTCCTTTAAAACGCTTTATAAAATATTCTTTACGCAAAAGTGAAAGACTTACAAATATTATAAATTCTAGACCTCTGGACAAACTTGTGCCGAGTGCTGCGCCAGAAACTCCTAGCTTAGGGGCTCCAAGTTTTCCAAATATAAATGCATAATTTAAAACTATATTTGTAAAAAAGCTCAATATAGAAACTTTTAGCGGAATATTTGGGCTGCCTCCCGTTCTAAATCCTGCAGCAAATACTGCGTTTAGCGCAAAAAAAATCATGCTTGGCGCTAAATAGCGCATATATGAAGAGGCTTCTACAATTAATTCCATATCTTTAGTATAAAGCGATAATATATTTTTGGGTATAAAAATTGAAACATAGGCAAAGATGGCCGATATTGTGAGCAAAATGCTCAAAGAGACTTTTGTGGTATTGAATAGATTCTCATATTTTTTAGCACCATAGTCTCTGGAAAAAAATATTTCTGTAGAGGCTGTCATTGCAATTACAACGCAGACTAGAAGAAAGTTAAATTGCACAACCAGACTCACAGCGGCTATTTTTGTTTCTCCCAAAGATGATATCATCGCCGTGTCGACTAAATTAAGCGATGTGGCAATCAATTGTTGGAGCGTTACGGGCAGGGCGATAGGCAGCATTTTCTTTAAAAAATTGCTATCAATCTTACTCATAATGACACCTAAATTTTATTTGAACTGCTTTAAAAGCTCTTTGTCGTTAAAATTATAATTTATTGGACTCACTGTGACATATCCTTGAGACAGATATGCGCGGTCATTATTACCTGTTAGTTCCGTGCGATGTCTTCCTGTTAGCTTTACAAGCGATATATCATTTTTTTCTTCAATAATAAATTCATCAAATATTACTCCGCCCACTTCGCAAACCTTTATGCCCTTAATATCTTCTTCTTTGTGATGTGGCACATTTATATTTAATACGATCTGTTTATTATCAATTTCGAGACGATATTTTTCATACAAATTGACTCCCAAAATAGCCGCTTTTTCAAAATCACATTCGCCTCTTTTTACTTCGGCTGAAATTGCAACGCCTGGTAGATTAAATATATTGGCTTCTATGCAAGCTGAAACTGTTCCCGAATAGAGAATATCGGCCCCTGCATTTAAGCCAAAATTGCAGCCTGAAAATATTGCGTCAATATCTTTATAAAGCACGCTAAGTGCCACTCTAACGCAATCTGCTGGAGTTCCTGTTAAGGAATATGCAATTTGATTTAAACCATCAATTTCAACTTTTTTAAGTTCCATATCTTGATGTACTGTGATCGCATGTGATTTTGCAGACATTTCTGTATCTGGCGCAACAACATAGACCTTGTGGCCTCTGTCTTGTAATTTCAATGCAATTTGTCTAAGGCCTTCGGAGTGAATTCCATCGTCGTTCGTAAGTAATATGTTCATAATTTCCCCCTTAAATTTCAATTATATCGGTCGGCTCGTATCTTGGAGCCACTTTTAAAATTAAATCTTTACTATCTTCAATTTTATATTTATGATCTTTCAAAATTTTTGCCACAGTTTCATAGGCAATATCTGGTGTATTATTGTCTTTTGACAGATGGCCAAGTATGACCGTTTCATTTTTGCCATTTAATAATTCTGTCAAAACATTGGCAGTATGTTCATTTGAAAGATGGCCTCTAGTGCTCAAGATTCTTTGTTTGAGAGGCCAAGGATAAAATCCATTTTTCAACATATCTTCATCGTGGTTAGCTTCGATATAATAAATATCGGAATTTCTTATTATATCCTTCATTGGATTAGAAATCCAGCCCGTATCTGTAACTATTGAAATTTTTTTATTGCCATATTCAATACTATATCCTACAGCCTCAGAGGCATCATGAAAAAGTGGAATGGGCGTAAAGAGAATGTCGCGATATTCGAAACTCTTTTCGCTAGAAAAAATTTCTATATTTTTTTCAAACAATTTGTCTAGCTTTTTTCCCATCGACATAATTGTATTTTCGTTTCCAAAAACTTTTAAATCATATCTTCTGGCCAATACTCCAACTCCAGCTGAATGATCAGAATGCTCATGTGTTACAAAGATTGCATCTAGTTCATCAGGCGATACTCCAATGCCTTTTAATAAAATTTCAATTCTCTTTCCTGAAAGGCCGGCATCAATTAAAAATTTGCTAGTATTCGTTTCTATATATAAACAATTTCCGCTCGAACCACTTGCGAGCGAACAAAATCTAAAATTCATCAATAAACCTCCATGCTCAATTATAACATATTTTTATTTAAAGTATCGGAATTAAAAATTCAAATAAAAAATAGCATTTCTAAATAAAAGGCTTGACATTTTGCTTATTAAAGCTTAAAATAATAATTTTTGCAAAAATTATAAATTTGTGGTATAATTTATTAAAATATATGTGTCCATTGAAAGGTGTGGTTTTGATTGAGCAATATGGATATTATTCGAAAAGAACTGGAAAGCCATATCGGAAAAAGGGTAGTTCTCAAAGCAGACAAGGGCAGGAAGAGAATTGTCACAAAGCAGGGGATTATCGAGTCAGTTTTTCCGAGTCTTTTTGTCATTGAACTAACAGGTAAAGAGCACACGGGACAGAAAATTACCTACACTTATTCTGATGTGCTTACTGAAACAGTTAAATTGACAATCTATGATGACGGCGTAGAGATGCCGAAGAAGAAAAAGAAGATATCATAAACTAATTTTAAAAAAAGGCCGAAAGGTCTTTTTTTATGCCCAAATTTACTAAAAAATTAAACAATAATCTTTTAGAAAATATTTCTAATGCAAACTGAATTTATGTATAAAAATATAATTTTTTGGAAATACTTTAAGTTTTGACTTTATATTCTTGATAATTTAGTAAATCCATTATATAATAAAAATATATCATCTGGATCAAATTAGATATTGATTAAAGCAGTTTTTAAAATGCAGTTTAAATTCATTGGAAATCACATATAAAAAATGAATTTGTAAACAATTGATATCAATATGCCCACTGATATTAAAAATTAAAAAGGTATACTATTGCCTTGATTGTTATTTTTATAACAACCAAAATTGGTTCGTTGTTTATTTCGATTCTAAAATCGTTAACCATGGACGCACTGAATCGAAACATTTAACCATGGTAAAATATTTAAAGGAGTGGTTTTTATGGAAGGTAAAATGAAGGGCTTTGCAATGTTAAAGATAGGTGAAACTGGCTGGATTGAAAAAGATATTCCAGAATGTGGTCCTATGGATGCAATCTGTAAGCCAATCGCATTGGCACCATGTACTTCAGACATTCACACTGTTTGGGAAGGTGCTATTGGCGAAAGACACAATATGATCTTAGGTCATGAAGGCTGTGCAGAAATTGTTGAAGTTGGTAAGCTTGTTAAAGATTTCAAACCTGGTGACAAAGTTTTAGTACCAGCTATTACTCCAGATTGGAATTCACTAGAAGCTCAAAATGGATATCCAATGCATTCACACGGAATGCTCGCTGGTTGGAAATTCTCAAACTTCAAAGACGGAGTTTTCGGAGAATATTTCCATGTAAATGATCCAGACGGAAACTTGGCTCTTCTACCTGAAGGTGTAGACCCTGCTGATGCTGTTATGCTTTCAGACATGGTACCAACAGGTTTCCACGGTGCAGAACTTGCAGATATTCAATATGGTGATTCAGTTTTAGTTATTGGAATTGGCCCAGTTGGACTTATGTCAGTTGCAGGAGCAGCTTTAAAAGGTGCTTCCAGAATTTATGCTGTTGGAACTAGACCAAAATGTATTGAAGTTGCTAAAGCTTATGGCGCAGATACTTTCATCAGCTACAAAGACGGCCCAATCGCAGATCAAGTTCTTGATCTTACAAGCGGAAAAGGCGTTGACAAAGTTATATTAGCAGGTGGAGATTGCGACACATTTATCGACGCTGTTAAAGCTCTTAAAGCTGGCGGAAAGATAGGTAATGTAAACTATCTTGGAAGCGGAGACTATGTAAGAATCCCAAGAGAAGAATGGGGAGTTGGCATGGGTCACAAGATGATCAATGGTGGCTTAATGCTAGGTGGACGTCTAAGAATGGAAAAACTTGGCAGCTTAGTTGCTACTGGAAGATTAGACGTTTCAAAAATGATTACTCATAGATTCGAAGGATTTGAAAAGATTGAAGATGCACTTTATCTAATGAAAGATAAACCTGCTGATTTGATTAAACCTGTAGTAGTTCTATAATTGAAGATCCTTATCGTATCTGGGTTTTTAGGAGCCGGAAAGACAACTTTTATAAAGCATCTGGCGAAGGTGCTAGATAGAAAATTTGTCATCATGGAGAATGAATACGGCAATTTGAACTTAGATAAAGTCGATTTGGAACGAAGCAGTTTGGAAATATGGGAAATGACTGAAGGCTGCATATGTTGCTCTATTGAGGGGGACTTTGCAGCCTCTGTTTTAACTGTGGCCAATGCTTTGGATCCTGATATTTTGATAGTTGAACCTACCGGAGTGGGACAACTAAGTGCAATCTTAAAAAATTTAAAGCGGATTGAATACGAAAGAATCAGACTGCTTGAACCTATAACATTAGTAGATTGCAATACTTTTGAAGAGAGTATGAAAGAATATGGCGATTTCTATTCTGATCAGATTAAAAATGCCGGTAAAGTTTTTATAACTAAACAAGAAGATGCCAATGTAAATTCTCTTTATCAAGAATTGATGGAGATTAAAGGTGATGAGAGAGTCTACAAAGATCATTATAGTGAATTTGACAAAGAATTCTATGAAAAACTATTAAACACATATTGGAATGACGGAATTAGAGAACATAGTATGGAAGACATTCCCGATTTTACTACAATAAGTTTTGAAAATTTTGAATTTAAAGATAAAGATGAGATTCTTTCAATGAGCAATATGATCCTTCGAGGCAATTTTGGAAAAATATATAGAGCAAAAGGCTATATTCCCGTTGGAGATGAGACTATAAAATATGATCTAGTCGATAAAAAGCTAGATGTCGTCTACTCCGATGTAAAAAAATCGGCAATGGTATTTATTGGTCAGAACTTAGATAAAGAAAGTCTTAAAATACTCTTTGAAACTTATAAAACAGAATAATAAAAATAGCGAGATATATATCTCGCTAATTTTATGCATTAAATTTTTCTTTTAAATAATTGATTATATCGCTTGATTCGTACATTCCCTTATCTCCAATTAAGAGCATTGGAACTTGTAACATGCCGCCATATTTTATAACATCATTTCTAAAAGTTTTATCTTTTGAAATATCTCTTATCTCTATTTCAATATTGTTTTCGTCCATAAATTTTTCTACTTTTCTACAATATGGACATACTTCACTGACATATAAAGCTAAATTTTCCATTTAATCCCTCCTAAAAGATTTATAATAAGATTATACCCAGAAACAAAATAAAAAACACTTGACAATATAATTAACAAAAGTTTATAATATAAACAAATGATAATAATTGGAGGAAATATGACCAATAGAGAAAAACAAATTCTCAGGCTTATAAAATCTAATCCCAGTATCAGTCAAAAAGAAATTGCAGAAATTTTGCAAATATCACGCTCATCTGTGGCCGTTCATATAACTAGACTTATGGAAAAAGGTTATATATTGGGCCGTTGCTATCTGATTGCAAAAGATCAATATGCAACAGTTATCGGTGGCACCACATTAGATATTGTTGGTCGCTCAACAGAAAGCCTCAGAGATCACGATTCAAATATTGGATCGATAAATGTATCATCTGGTGGCGTGGCTAGAAATATTGCCGAAAATATGGGCAGACTCAATATGACTGTGAGATTTATCAGCGCCTTTGGCAACGATATTGCAGGAGATACAATAAAAAAGAGCCTGTCTGATTTTGATATAGATTATTCATACTCATACAATTCACCAGATTTACCAAGTGCGAAGTATATGGCCATATTAGATGATGATGGCGATATGCTGATGGCCGTTTCTGATTTGTCGATTATAGAAAATATTACGCCTGAATTTATAGAATCGAATTTAGAGATTATAAGGAGTTCAGAAATTACTGTATTAGATACTAATTTGCGTCTAGATACATTGGAATATATTTTAAAATCGATTCCTGGCAAATATTTTATCGACACAGTTTCATTAAAAAAATCTGAAAAGCTAAAAAATCTATTGTCCTATATTCATACCTTAAAGCCAAATAGATATGAAGCTGAAATTTTATCTGGAATTAAAGTCTATGATTTTGATTCAGCAATTAAAGCTGGCAAAAGGCTAAATGAATTGGGAGTTAAACGAGCCATAATTACTCTGGGTGAAAAGGGTGCCGTCTTAACTGAAGGTGATGAAATACTCAAGGCGACTGCAAAGCCAATTGAAGCTGTTAATGCAACTGGCGCAGGCGATGCACTTATGGGCGCTTTGGCATATTCCTATATGGAAGGCTATTGCAATTCAGAAGCTTTGAAAATAGCTTTGGCAGCAGCCAGAATCACTATTGAAGACAGAAATACTATTAGCAATAAAATAAATGAAGAAAATCTATCTATAAGAAAAGGAGAAATAAAAATATGCAAGAATTAAAAAAATATCTAGATGTAAAAGATGAAGTTAAAGAAGCTCTAGCACAAGGAAAACCTGTGGTGGCTTTAGAATCTACAATAATTTCACACGGCATGCCATATCCTGAAAACTTAAACACTGCATTAAGATGCGAAGAGATTATTAGAGAGCAAGGAGCAATTCCTGCAACAACGGCAATTATCGATGGAAGAATTAAAGTTGGATTAAGTCGTGAAGAATTAGAATTTATGGCCACATCAAAAGATATCATAAAGGCCAGTAGAAGAGATTATCCTATAATCGTAGCTAAGGGCCTAAATGGCGCTACGACAGTTGCAACCTCAATTCTCACAGCATCACTTGCCAAAATTAAAATCTTAGTCACAGGCGGTATTGGCGGCGTTCATAGAGGAGCTGAAGAAACTTTCGATATAAGCAGAGATTTGCAAGAAATTCAATCTACTGATATTGCAGTCGTATGCGCTGGTGCAAAATCTATATTAGATATTGGTTTGACTTTAGAATATTTAGAAACTTTTGGAGTGCCAGTTTTAGGTTATAAAACTTCAGAAATGCCAGCTTTTTATACAAGAGAAAGCGGATTTAAAGTAGATTATAATATCGAAAGCTATTCGGAGATGGCTAAAGTGCTTCACACAAAATGGGCATTAGGTCTAAAAGGTGGAGTTTTAATTACAAATCCAATCCCAAAAGAGTATTCAATGGATAAAGATATTATAAATACTGCAATAGAGGAAGCTTTAGAGCTTGCTAAAGAAAAGGGAATTAAAGGCAAAGAAACTACACCATTTTTATTAGACGAAGTCTTAAAAGTTACAGAAGGAAAGAGTCTATTTGCAAATATAAAATTAGTTGAAAATAATGCTCTAGTTGGAGCAAATATCGCAATCGAACTTGCAAAATTAAAATAAAATTCTAGCCTCTCAAATGGAAAGATTCAATATAATGGACCAAAAATTATTACTGTGTTATTATATTGAATGTCATTTGAGAGGCGTTTTTTTAAAACGCTAGATATTATTAAAATATTTAAATTATCAATTTTAAAAATTTAGAAAAGGTGAATTATCGTGAGGACAAAAAATCAATTGGGAACAGAAAATTTGAAGACACTTATGCGAAAACTTGCAATTCCAGGAATTGTAGCACAGTTGATTAATATTTTATACAATATGGTCGATAGAATGTATGTTGGCCATATGGCAAAAGATGCATCGATTTCACTGACTGCATTGGGAGTATGTGCACCGATATTAATACTTATTTCTGCCTTTTGCAATCTAGTTGCTTTTGGCGCATCGCCGCTTGCATCTATAGAATTGGGCAAGGGAGAAAATCGTCAGGCAGAAAAAATATTAGGTACTGGATTTGCATTTTTGATTGCAATTTCAATATTATTAACTGCAATAGTATTAATATTTAAAAAGCCACTCATATATCTATTTGGCGGCACGAACAATTCATATCCATTTGCAAATAGCTATCTAGAAATTTATGTACTGGGCACAATATCAGTATTAGTATCTTTAGGTTTAAATGCAATGATAGTATGCCAAGGAAAGGCAAAAGTTGCAATGTTTACAATTGTGATTGGTGCAGTTTCTAATATTATTTTAGATCCTATATTTATCTATCTACTCGATATGGGCGTAAGAGGAGCGGCGCTTGCAACCGTCATCTCTCAAACAATTAGCGCAGTCTTTGTGATTAAGTTTTTGATTAGTGACAAATCTCAGATAAGATTAAAAAGAGAATATATAAAATTTGATACTGTACTTATAAAATCGATACTAGCCTTGGGCGTTTCAGGTTTTGTAATGAGCGCCACAGAAAGCGCCATAATTATGGTATTTAATATTGGCTTAATTAAGCATGGAGGCTCTTTGGGCGATACTTATATAGGCGTGATGACAATACTTCAAAGTGCAATGATGCTTCTTTTCATGCCGATTTCAGGATTTACTCAAGGAGTTCAGCCCATAATTTCTTATAATTTTGGGGCATCTAATAACGAAAGAGTTGTAGATACTGTAAAGCTAATGGCGAAGCTAACTAGTCTGTGGACTCTTGCATTTTGTGCTTTCTGTTATCTGCTACCAGCTTATTTTGCAAGGATATTTACAACTGATAGTAATTTGATAGAATTAATTAGAAAAATTCTACCTATATTTATGGCCGGCATGTTTTTATTTGGACTTCAAATGACGGCGCAAAGTTTTTTTGTCGGCACCAATCAAGCTAAGAAATCACTATTTATTGCATTACTTAGAAAAGTTATACTCTTAATTCCACTAGCAATTATACTTCCTAAATATATGGGAGTAATGGGAGTGTTTTGGGCCGAACCAATTTCAGATTTAATATCTGTGACTGTGTGTACAATTTTATTAATTGCAAGTTTAAAAAAATTAGATAATTTAAAAGCTGCATAAAAATTAATCCCCGAAAAAAAATTCGGGGATTTTAAATATTAATTCAATTTTACCAACTGCCTGAGCCACCGCCGCCTCCGCTGCGACCGCCTCCGCCTCTAAAACCGCCAGAGCCACCAAAGCCTCCTCCAGAGCCTCTATAGCCTCCGAATCCGCCTCCTCTGCCCATTTGACGACCTACATAATACCAAGTTGACCAATTTCTTCTAGATCTACCGCCACCACCAGAGATAAAGTATAGTAAGATCAATAATAATATTATCTTTGTAAGCGAAATGCCTTCATCTTTAGTTGTGACTGTATTTTTTTGAATATCAGAATCACCAGTACCTGAAAAACTATAATCATAATAATCGCTCAGATACATTAAAATTCGATTATATCCATTTAGTATTCCGTCTTCATAATTCTCATTTACAAACTCGGGTATCATATAATTATTTATAATATCTTTAGTATAGCTTGCAATAATTACATGCTCTAATCCGTATCCGACTTCAATTCGAGTATATCCCTTGTCTGAAGAGCTAAATTTCGGTTTGACAACGAGCAAAATTCCTTCATCTTTTTCTTTAGAGCCTATTTTCCATTTTTCAAATAGTCTAGTCGCATAAGAATCGATATCTAAACCGTCTAAATCTTCTACAATTGCCACAACGACTTGAGCATTAGTGTTTTCATCTAATTCGCGAGACATTTTGAAAATATAATCTTTGGCATCTTGACTCAATATTCCAATTTCATCATAGATATAAAACTCTCTACTTTGCTCAGGGAGTCTTCCATAATCAAAATCAGAAATGGCTTTGACAGAAACAGGCGAAATAACAGCATTTAAAATTATAACAATTAAAACTAAAATATTCAGTTTATTGCGCAGCGTATTTCGCATGATAATCACCTAATTAAAAATTGACTTTGGGTGCTTCTTTATCAGCTTCATTAATTTGAAAATATTCTCTTGGACCAAAGCCTAAAATATTTGCAAAAATCTTCTTAGGAAACTTTTTAACTTCGACATTATAAACTTTTACATTATCATTATATCTTAGTCTTTCGGTGGCCAATTTATTTTCAATCGATGTAAGCTCGGCTTGCAAACTTAAGAAGTTTTCATTTGCTTTCAAATCTGGATAAGCTTCTGCCACTGCGTTAATATCGACCATAGCGCGATCTAGCTGTTCATTAGCTTCAGCATATTCTTCAGGTGTGCGCGCTTTCATAACTTTAGATCGAGCTTCAGTGACTTTAATAAACACTTCACTTTCGTGATCTGCATATCCTTTTACAGTTTCTACTAAATTTGGAATCAAATCGGCTCTTTGTTTGAGCACATTTTCAACTTGTGCCCAAGAATTATCGACAGACTCCGAAAGGTCAATCAGACCGTTATAAGTAGTCATAAAAAAACCAGCGATTAATAAAATCGCAATTAAAATAACAAAACCTTTTTTCATTTTACTTCTCTCCTCATTTTTAATCTATATACTTTAATACCCCGTTAGCCTAAAAACAAACAAATTAAGCTAGATACGAAAGTTTTACTTGATTATATAAAAATATTTATATAAAATAATTTATGTAGATTATTTAAATAGATAAGGAGAAAAAATATGTTAAAAATAATAACTGATTCCACATCGGATTTAGACAAAAAAAAGATTGACGAATTGGGGGTTGAAGTCGTTCCACTATATGTTACATTTGGAGAAGAGATCTATAAAGATGGAATAGATATAGACAATGAGAGCTTTTACAAAAAATTAAAGACTTCAAAAGTTTTGCCAAAGACATCGCAAGTGAATGTGGGAGAATTTTATGAAGTTTTTAAAAAGCATATAGAAAATGGAGATGAGATCTTAGGTATTTTTGCCTCTGCAAGTCTCAGTGGAACTTTCCAATCTGCAGTTGCAGCAAGAGAGATGTTAGATCAAAAAGAAAAAATCAGTCTAGTAAATTCTAATACTGCCGCTATAGGTTTGGAAATTTTAATAAGGCATGCAGTAAATATGAAAAATAATAATCACGGCAGAGAAGAAATCTTTAAAACGCTTGAAAAATTAAAAGAAAAAATTAGAATAATAGCCATGGTATCGACTTTAAAATATTTACAGATGGGTGGCAGACTTTCAAAGACGAGTTCGATTATAGGTTCAATATTAAAAATAACGCCAATACTTTCTCTCTATAAAGGTGAAATTATAATGCTCGATAAGAAGAAAGGGAAAAATTTGGCAATGAAATCTATTTTGATGCAAATGAAAAAATTTGGAATAAATAGCGATTACCCAATACTTCTAACTGAAGGAGAAGCAAAAGAAGATATGGAAAAATTAAAGCAGTTAATCGAAAAAGAGCTGAGTCAAAAAATAGAAATCGAATCAAAATTGGGAAGCGTAATAGGCACACATGTAGGCCCCGGCGCAATTGCATGCGCTTTTGTCGAAGATTAAAATATATTAATAAATAAATGGCCTAGTTTATTGATTTATTATAAGCGATATTGTATGATTATAGATAGATAAAACTTTGGCAAAAATAGTTATTTAGGGAGGAAAGAAAATGTCAAAAGCAAAATTTGAAAGAAACAAACCGCATGTCAATA
>JAUNVH010000020.1:0-12081 GCA_030537765.1 Tissierellia bacterium
TTTAATTTTTTCTAATGCTAAATTTAGCTTTAAAAAAAATTAATGTGTCAGTCTGTCGACTTCTACGGCTATCAACACAAGTCTAGCATCTTCTAATTCATAGTCGCAAGTTGCTAGTGTTAGCAGATTCGATTCTGGATTGATTTCCTCTATATTATACATTTTGCCAAGACGTTTTAAACTATTTACATATTTTAAACTGTCCATATTCTGTCCGGCATTTATAAAGGTATTGAACGGAAAGAAATTATCTTTATTCTTTAGATCGATAACTGCATATCCGACTGCCTTATATTCTCTAATGCCTTTAGTCGTATAGAGTAAAATCTTCTCGTGTGCTTTGAAAAACTCCTCCTTTTTGTATTGAATTAAATCTGAAAACATTCTCGTGCTTCTCATGTTGTGTCCGTAAACTATTAAGTTTGCGGAATCTGTGATATCGCATTCATAATCAAAGTAAATAGATCCATTAATATCGTATTCACAATTGATATTTCTTCTGAGATAAAACTCATTGTCATTTGATTGCAAAACGGGATACTCTATATTTGTATTAGGAATTGTTAAAATACATTTTACAGAATCATTAATTTCCTTAAACTCATTGAGTCTTTTTTGCTTTTCGGCGTACTGTTTAAAATATTGGTCATCGACCTTAGGCTCTTTTGCATATGCAATATTATTGGGCCTTATTATACGCTCTAATGCAGACTCTAAATTGAGCTTAATAGAGATTTTCTTTGCATCATTTATTTTAAATAATGCAATTTTTTCATCTATCCGATTTTGCAAATATGAATCTTTGACAAATAAACAAATAGAAATAAGAATTAGCGATATCAAGATAACTCTTAATGTCTTTCTAGCGTTTATTGTTTTCATACATATATTATAGCATAAATTTCATCTACTTTAAACTAGAAAATTATATATTTTGTAATCTATATATAAAAAAGACCGAACGATCGGTCTTTAGAATTTATTTATGAATTTCTTTATTAATTGTTTCAAAAAGTTTATCTTGATCTCCTTCGAGTAAGATTAAGCTTTCATCATCAGTAAATACGATATTGCCATCTTCTTCTTTCATAAAAACTAAATAGGCTCTGTTTTCAGTAAGTCCTTCTAAATCTTGAATTTTATCGTGAGGTAAAATTCCTTTGATTGAATCTAATACTTTAATTTCTTTGCCTTTTGGTCCTTTGCTTATAAGTTTTATTTTGGCTAGATAGTCAGAATTATCAAGTCTTTGTTTGATAATTTCTTCTTCGGTCATATTTTCTTTGGCTGGAGCTTCTTCAGTTTCTTTAGCTTCTTCTTTTGTTTCTTCTGTTTGCGAATCTAATTTTGTTTCTTCAATTTGTGTATCATTCTCGCTAACTTTTTCTTTATTTTGGCAAGCCGTCATTGAAATAACTAATATCAAGGCTGCAAAAATAGAAATAAATTTATTTTTCATAATTAATTCCCCCTTTAAATTTACTGATATATAATAGCACCGTTTAGATAATAAATCAATAACTAAATCTGAATTTATTAATTTTGTTCTTTGAGCAACATATTGTAATATCTGCCCCGCAATTTTGTCAGTTCTTCGTGATTTCCCCTTTCACAAATTTTGCCATTATCTAAAACATAGATCATATCGGCATTCTTGATTGTGGAAAGTCTATGCGCAATTATAAAGGTCGTTCTGCCGCTCTTTAAAGCCTCGAATCCTCTTTGAATATAGTCCTCAGTTTCAGAATCAATCGATGCAGTTGCTTCATCTAAGACTAAGATTTTAGGATTTCTAATCAAGGCTCTTGCAAAAGTTATTATCTGTCTTTCTCCAGCAGAAATTGTGCTACCACTGTCTGAAAGCTCGGTATGAATTCCTTTTTCTAAATTTTTTAAAAGATTTTCACCGCCCACTCTAATCAAAGCTTCTATGACTTTTTCTTCTGGATAGTCTTCAAATAGAGTGACATTTTCATAAACAGTACCTTTAAAAATATAAGGATCTTGTAAGACGACTGCCATCTGCTTGCGCAATGTTTGTTTTGAAAATTGTTCAATCGGGATATTGTCTATTAAGATTTCGCCTGAATCTTTTTCATAAAAACCAAAAATCAAATTTATAATTGAAGATTTTCCGCTACCCGTATGTCCCACAAGTGCAACTGTTTCTCCAGAATTTACTTTGAAGTTTATATCTTTTAAAACTAAAACATCTTCTATATATGAAAAGCAGAGATTCTTATATTCCACATTGCCAAAAATTTCTGATTCATTTTTGCCATCATCTCTTTCTGTTTCATAATCTAAAACTTCAAATATATGTTCAGCAGAAGTGACTGATTTTTCAAGTTGCGTAAATCTGTTCATGACTTGCTGAGCTGCTCCATAGATTCGCATTGTATAGTCTAATACAACGAACATAAAACCGATTGATGCTGAGCTATTGCCCTCGAGATGTAAAAATCCAAAGACAAAGAGTATTAAAGCTGTGTTTAACATTCTAGCCTTGCCGATTATATTATAACCTAAAAGTGCATCTAGTTTTTCTAATCCAAATCCCAAATTAAAGATTTTAGAATTTAAATTTTCAAAATCACTTTTAACTTCGTCTTCAACATTATAAGTTTTTATAAGTCCAATACCTCTGATATTTTCATTTATATCAGAATTGGCTTGTGAAATCGATCTGCGATATTCTCTATTTGGCTCAAGTGAATATTTGTGATAGATTGCGATTGCAAAATATAGCACGGGAATTGGAACAATACAAAATAAAACTGCCCAAGGCTCCCTGATAGCCAAAATTATGATTGCAGAAAGTATAAATACAAATGAAGTTACAAATTGCGATAGCACCGTTTGAAATAGTGCCTTTACAGAATCGGTGTCGTTTGTAATTCTAGATACAATTTTTCCTGCATTTAGATTATCAAAATAAGATATTGGTAGTTTTTGCACATGTCTAAAGACATCTTCTCGCATATAGATTGCCGCTTTATTTGCGCTGCGATGAAAGCTCACTGTCGATATATATCTAAAAATTCCGCCAAAAGCATTAATAACTGCATATAGTATAAGCAGCTTAATGAACTCTCTTTGGTCTGCTATCCCAGTTATCATAACTTGTTCGTCTAATATTTTCTCAATAACCATAGGCGAATAGAGCCTAAATGCCGTTGCTAGAGCGAGCCAAAAAAATCCGATTGCCAAATATTTTTTGACTCTATTCATATATCCAAATATTCGGCGAAAATTCTTATTCTTCATCTTCCGCCTCCCCCATCTGTTTGTCATACTGCTCTTTATACCAGCCACCCATTAGATAAAGCTCTTTATGAGTTCCAATTTGTGAAATCTTTCCATCTTCGAGTACCAAAATTTTATCAGCATCTTTTATCACGCTGAGTCTATGGCTTGCGATAATATTGGTTTTTCCTTGGCGCAAAGCTTTTAAGTTTTCAATAATTCTTTGCTCAGTCTTAGTGTCGACTGCCGAAAGCACATCGTCTAAAATCAAAACTTGTGGATTATTTACTAGCGCTCTGGCCAATGATACCCTCTGTTTTTGGCCTCCTGAAAGTGCAATCCCCTTTTCGCCAGTCAGCGTTTCTAGGCCTTCATTAAGTGAGGCTAAGTCTTTTTCAAAATCGGCATTTTTTATAGCCTTTTCTATTTCTTTATCGTCTATTTTTCTAAAAAACTTTATATTTTCTCTAATCGTTTTGCTAAATAGAAAATTCTCTTGTGGCACATAGCCAATTAGTCTGTGGATTGAATCAAATTTATAGTCTTCTATTGGCTGATTGTTTAACAACAGTTCTCCGCTATCGAAATTGTATTCACGTAGCATTTGATAGATCAAAGTAGATTTTCCACTGCCCGTCTTTCCTACAATGCCGATAGTTTCGCCTTTTTCAATCTTTAAATTTATATCTTTTAAAATCATTCTATCATCAGAAGGATATTTAAAGTTGAAATTTTTAAATTCCAAAGATTCAAATCCAGCTATAATTTTGGCATTTGGCTTTTCTATAACGGTTTCTTTATAGCGTAGTAATTCTTTTATTCTTTCGATAGATGCGCTGCCCTCTTTTGCCACTGTAATTAGATCAGAAATCGCATAGCTTGGCCATTCGAGCATACCCATATACATTGTAAAGCTAATCAGACCTCCGACTGTAATTTCTCTTGCGCTAATCAATCTACCGCCTAAAAACATAATAATCGCCATCATTATGCCCATTGCAAACATAGATGTAGGCACAAAAATAGCGCTCACTTTGATTCTTTCCATATCTTTTTTATAATTGTCTAAAATCCTTTTGTCAAAGCGTTTTGTGAATATATCTTCTACTCCAAAAGCTCTCAAGACTCGAATTGCAGTCACACTTTCCAAAGCCGACTCGTTCATTCGATCGAAAGATTTTTGCACTTCTTCAAATTTTCTATTCAAAGTTTCGCCCACTTTTGTCAGCAAAATTATAATTATTGGCAAAATTACAGTTGCAACGATTGTGAGTTTCCAAGAGATTTTTAACATTAAAATAAATATTAAAAGCGGATATACAATTCCGTCAAAAAAAGCCATCAAACCATAGCCTACAACAACCGACATTGCCCTAAGATCGTTGGTGGCTTTGCCCATAATTGAGCCGATTGAATTTTTTTCAAAAAACTCTGGCGTCTGGCGTAAAACTTTATCCATAATTTCATTTCTAGTATCTCTATCGATTAAATAGACATTTTTAAATATAGTAGTGCCCCAAATATAATCTATGCCGTAAGATGTGATTATTAATATTAAAAAAAGTCCAATCATAGATAGCAATTCTTCTCTATTAACTGTATCTGCTTTTATGCCATTACTTATTAAGCCCACAATATAGGGCTGAAGCAATATGGAAATATAGCTTAGCATAATAGCGGTTGTTCCAATTATTTGATTTTTTCTATATTTTTTAAAAAAATCTTTGAAATCTCTAAAAATTTTAAACATATAAAAACCTTCCTTAATTGTCCGCTAAGAGATTATCATAAATTATAAGTATTTGTCAATAATTAACCACATTATTACATTATAATAGAGCACTAATATTTATAATAAATATCCACAAAAAACTCGAGATAAAACTCGAGTTCAATTGCTCAACATTTGTTTGTGTAAGTCGTCACTAGAGAGATTTTTGCACGGCTTGTCCAATTCGATTCGCCCCTCTTTTAACATAATTACTCTGTCGCAATAATTTAATGCATCTTCTAAGTTATGACTGATCATAATTGTCGTTATATGCGAATTTTCAATCAATTCTTTAGTCAGTTTCATGACAGTTTTAGAAGTTTTCGGATCTAAAGAAGCAGTGTGTTCGTCCAAAAGTAGCAGTTTCGGCTCCTTCATACTGGCCATAAGTAGCGATAGCGACTGGCGCTGACCTCCCGATAAAAGCTTAACTTTTCTATCTAAGATATTTTCTAAACCTAAATCGAGTCCACTTAAAATTTCTCTATAATAATCGATTCGGTTTTTCTTTATCAATCTATGCAAGCCAAACTTGCCATTTTTAGAATCGGCAAGCGCCATATTCTCAAGTATCGAAAGCTCTGGAGCAACTCCTTTTGATGGGTCTTGATGCACTCTGCCCAAGGCATACGCCCTTTGTGCCTCGCTTTTATTAGTAATGTCTTCGCCGTCAATTTCGATAAGTCCAGAATCGGGAAACAGAGTGCCTGCAATCAGATTTAAAAGCGTTGATTTTCCGCAGCCGTTCGAACCGATAATTGCAGTTGAGCTACCTTTATCTATATCTAGATCAAAATTTTCGAAAACTTGATTTTGATAATCTGTACCTTCATTAAAGCATTTTCTAAGCTTTCTTATCTTTAACATCTTTTCCTCCAATTCTTTTCCATATATTAGAATGTGAATTATTATAAGCAATAAATATAATCACAATCAATGCATTTATCAGTTTTAAATCGTTAGGATTTAGTCCCGCCTCAATTGCAATTGCACCGATTATTTTATAGGCGATTGTGCCAATAATAACTCGCAATGTACCAGTGATATTTTTCTTTCTAAATAGAGTATCGCCAATAATTATAGATGCAAGGGCCACCACAATTGTGCCTATGCCCATTTGTATATCTGCAAATTTCATAGATTGTGCAAATAAAGATCCGCTTAGAGCCACTAATCCATTAGCTAACATCAAACCCAAAACTTTGTATGCATCTGGATTTTTGCCCAAGCTCTTTACTAAAGTTTCATTGTCGCCTGTGGCAATGAGCATATAACCCATCTCAGTTTTCAAAAATAGATCTAATGCCAGTTTTAAAATCAATACAATAATAAAGAGAATCAAAATCTTTTCACCGAAGCTATTATTTATGCTCAAATTTGTAAATATAGTTTCTGATTTTGTAAACGGCACATTGGGTCTGCCAGTAAGTCGCAAATTGATTGAATATAGCATAGTCATAGTCAATATTCCCGATAGTAGAGAATTAATTTTTAATTTTATCGCCAAAATAGCAGTTATAAATCCAGGTATCAATCCAAATAGAAAGCTAAATATTGTAGCTAAAATTGGATTGACGCCAGAAAGTATCAAAGCCGCCGTCAAGATTGCTCCAAATGGAAAAGCACCATCGACTGTCAAATCTGGTATATGCAATATTTTATAAGATATATAGACTCCAAGTGCAAGAATTGCATAAATGAGTCCTTGTTCGATGCTAGATAATGCCAAATTCATATTTTACCTCTATTCAATCTCCAAATCTAGTGCCTTCATAGTTTCTTCATTGACTACTTTTCTAGGATTATCGCCCTTTTCAACAGGCATTTTGCTAATGTCCTCGCCATCTACTAAAACTCTTTTTGCCATTTTAGCCGTCTGTGCACCCAAATCATAATAGCTGATTCCATTTGTGATAAGTCCGCCACCTGTAACTTGTGATTCTTCGGCACAAACTGATATCATCTTTTCCTTTATTAAAATATCGGCTAGAAGTGATATGGAGCCGGCTATTTTATTGTCTGAAGGAATATATAATGCATCTACTTTTTTCACAAGCGATTGTGCAATCTGTGGCAGATCTGAAATGTTTGCAATGGCGGAAGTTTCAACTTTTAATCCACATTCCGGCGCATATTTTTCAACTTCTTCCACTTGCACCAAAGAATTAATTTCATCAGATGAATATATAATTCCAATCGTTTCAATTTCAGGATCTAATTCTTTAAAAATTTTTAACTGTGCCAATACATCTGCCGCATCTGATGTGCCACTGCAATTTGCGCCTGGTTCTTCTAAACTCTCAACTAGATGAGCCTCTATCGGATCTGTAACTGCAGAAAAGAGAATTGGTATATCTGTACCTGTGCTGACAGCAGCTTCTGCTGCTCCAGTTGCAATCGCAAATATTAAATCAACTTCGTCTTGCACCAATTTTTCTGAAATTGTGCGCGCAGTTGCAATATCTCCCTGTGCATTTTTATAAATTATTTCACATTCAATTCCCAGATTTTCAAGCTCTTCTTCAAAGCCCTTGTAGCAATCGTCAAGCGCCAAATGTTCCATCAACTGAACGACACCAATTTTTAGTTTCTCTTCTTTTGGCTCGTTTGCACCGCCGCAAGCTGTAAGCAATGATAAAATTAGTATTGCAATAATTAGTTTTTTCATAAATTTTCCTCCTAAAATAAAAATAACCTTCGCAACCCATACATTTTCTTGTAAGGGACGAAGGTAAAATTCCGCGGTACCACCCAAATTATCTAAATAGATCACTTCAGAGCCCAACAGCTCCTATTCATATAACGGTGAAACCGGAAAGACCTACTATTTTTTCAGTCCTCTGCTATGGAGTGAATATCACATGCTTTCATCTTGCGGCCCTCTCACCTTTTGGCCACTCTCTTTAAAGACTAAGGCATCCTTTTCTCCGTCAAAGCATTTAAGTATTTGTTCATATTTTATTTAAAGTATAGAATTTTGTCAAGGAAAATTTTCAAAATTTATGAAAAATTTTTCCTAAGTACTTTTTCAACTGAAAAATTATTTTCTAAAATGCGATTTAAACGGCATATGCTATGACTAATATATTTTATAGAATTTTCAATTTCAGGCATTATTTTTATATCTTTCATTTAGATTTTTATATAATGTTTTAAACAGCTTTCATATTAATTACTCAGTTAAATTAAAAATGCGAGATTTCAATTTGAAATCTCGCATATATAATTAATTATCTTTGAAATAACCAATGATTTCTCATTCCGTATTTTTCTAGATAGTAATTGGCATCTCGCCCTATAAGTCTATCCAATATAGCTATGACTTCGGCTTTCGTTATATTGCCATCTGGCTTAATATCTCCTTCAGGATAGCCTTTTAGTAAGCCTTTTTCAACTAGGGTCTGCAAATAGTTTTCAGCCCAATGGCCTTTTGCATCATCGAATTCAATATTATTATTAGATAAATCATAATCCATCATGATGCAGATTATTTTTGCCATCTCTGCTCTAGTGATATGTCTATCTAAATGCATCAAGCCATCATCAAATCCGTCTAAAATCTTCGCATCGATAAACTTTTGAACTAATGCTCTCATACTTATTTCAACATCAGTTGGCATTTGTCTTTTCACGCCACCTGAAATATTGAAAAATCTTTCTAGGGCTTCAATTACTTCGCCTCTGTTTGCCAGAGCATCTAAATTGAAGTTTTCATCTGCTAGTCCATCAAATGCTTCGTAATAATTTGCATTAGGGCTTATCTCAATTATTATTGGATCTGGAGTCGGCGAATTAAATTCGTCTGTCTGTGGTCCCCAAAAATCTAATTGCGGTATGAAAGGATAATTTGGCAGATATTTTTTCACAGATTTAGCAATGAATGTGATATCTGTTTCTATTGGAGTATTTAATATTACCTCCTCTGGAATCGAATCATTAATGCCATAATTTCCAAATGCTTTATTGGCAGTCCAAGCTACAAAGCTATAATCGTTCGTTTCGTGAACCTTTGGCAATTTGCTTAGATAAGCGCCCTTTTCAATTAATACTGGCTGTGCATCTTCAAGCATCAGTCCCATTTGAGCTTCAAATCTTACTGTATTCTTATCCACTTGTGGTGTTTGTGGATTATTGAAATCAAGTTTTACTAAAACTGGATCATGGTCAGAGGCACGTCCCTGAGCAACTCCAAATTCAGCATTGATATTTAAAATATCTACATTTTCTCCCGCATATTTTGCAGCTTCAT
This sequence comes from Tissierellia bacterium, assembly GCA_030537765.1. Lineage (GTDB taxonomy): Bacteria > Bacillota > Clostridia > Tissierellales > Peptoniphilaceae > JAUNVH01. The sequence continues at coordinate 9,267 of JAUNVH010000020.1, forward strand.
TACTTAACAAAATATGGTCTAAAACTTGCGAATTGCCTTGGAACACATAAGAATACTTTTCATTCTCAGGTAATCTGTCAATCATATTCACAAGCGGAGCTTCTTTCATAATCTCTAAAGTGTTTGAAAATTCAAAGTCGTTCATATCGCCCATAACTGCAACTAGTGCATCTGGCTCAATTTTAAGGATTTCTTTTACAAAATCTCTAATCACTTCAGCTTGCTTATTTCTCTTCGTTTCACTATATCTTGTTTCAGGTCGAGCTGGTCCAAAGATTGGAGCATCTCCTCTTTTAGATGAGAGATGATTATTTATGGCAATTAGCTTTTTGCCAGTCCCAGCGCCTTTAATAATCTCGAATTGAGCAACTAATGGCTTTCTAACACTTCTAAAACTCTCATGATTATTTGCAATTCTTCCAGGATTTAGAGTTAAAGAAGCCTTGCCGTCTTTATTTATAACTTGGGTATCTTTCTCATAAGTTCCAGCTGTGCCTTCTACTAATTTTAATTTATCTTTTTTATAAAGATATGTCGTTCTGATATTAGCATTTGGCTGTCCTCCGTCTAGATTTCCAGGAGCAGGATCTATATTTACATATCCATATTCAGGACCGCCCATTTCAATAATTGCATCTACCATAAGCTGCATAGACTTATCTGCTGCTTGTCCTGCTGAAGTGCCTGGTCCGTCATTATCTTGAACTTCTACAAGCCCCACTAAATCGGCTGAACTCAATTTATCAATAATATGATTAGCGAGCTTATTTGCCCTTTCGGTATCGAGTGCAGAAAAGTTCTCAATATTATATTCCGCAATTAATAGTGAATCATCATCGCCCGCAAATTTTGGACTATCAGGTACATTCTTACTAGATACAAGTTTAGGCAGTGGTTTATAATTTAGCAATTTATATTCTGAAAATGCATAGATAATAATACCTTCTACATCGCCTTCAAATTGTGAACCCGGTGCCGGATTAAAATCTTTATCTTTCCATTTTTTATTCCTAGTTATCGGCAAAATCTTGTCAGAAATAGTCAGCTTTTGAGTATTGGGACTGTCATAATAATATTTGATTCCACCATTAGGAGTCCTAACAGCCGAAATTCCTTCGCCTCTATCAGGCAATACATTTATATCGCCATGCTCTTCTGTCGCAGCAAGAACTTGCGGATCAGAAATCTTGACAGGCATATTCTCAAGCGATTCAAAAAAGTCTAATGCATTTTTCGAAGGTTCTAAAATATGATTTGCCTGCTCATGTGCTTCATAAGTTGCCGTACTAACTTCTTTTGGAATATCAGAAATATTTATCTTTGTGACTAATTCATCCAAATCACTTTGCGAGTATTTTGTCGGTTCTAATGTAATATTTCTAGCATTAATTGAAGTTACCGTAATCTGATCTGCCCAGTTTGTAAATTCTCTTTCGTGAACTGTTCCCTCGACAGTTACAATGTCGCCCGGATTATATTTATTATTATTCGTTTGAATAAATAGGCCTTCAGAAGTCCTGGGATCTTTGTCTATGTCTTCTTTTAAAGAATGAATAAAGAAACCTTTATTCCAGTAATCATCAGTAGTTGCAGTAACTACTCCCTTAGTAATTACAGTGCCACTAATCGGTGACTTCAAGGTATTACCTTGAATTTCATTAATCTTTTTTAACTGAACAACTGGTTCGCCATCTAAATCGACATCTTTATAATTTCTAGCAGATACCATCCACTGATTTTTAAAAACTGTTGCAACTCCAGTCCAGCTATTTACTTTTCTGTTAGAATAATCATCATCAGTCTTGGCAAAAAATGATGCTACAAATTCAATATTGCCTTTTACTGCATTAAAATTTCTGTCTCCAAATTTATCTTTAGTTTCAAATTTTTCAATTTTTATGAGCTGATAAGGATAATTAGCTATCTCATCAGGTTCAATAACTTTTGGCTCTATTACTATGTTTTCTGTAGTTTCTACTGCACCGCTTACTTGAATCTGAACTGCGCCATTATATTCATCAACTTTTCCACTTATCTGAACAGTATCGCCAAGATTTTTATCTTTCAAATAATTTGATGCGTCAAAAATACTAATTCCGCCCGTTGAATCTTCTATGACTTTACTTCTGCCGTTAATTGCTGTAATTGCTCCTATAGTAGATACTTCAGTATTTTTAGGCAGTTCTCTAATCTCTGAAATAAGAAATAATTCGTCTGTTGGCGGATTGGGCGTAGAATCTTTTAAAACCACATCGGCGTCATTTCTAGCAACTATACGCCATTGGTCGAATTCAAATTGCGAAATCCCCTTAAAAGTTTCAACTTCCTTACCAGTTTTATCGTCTTTTTCTCCTACAATTCTAGCAAAAAAATTATCATTACCTTTTAAAGCCGTATATACATTCTTATTATCTTTACTTTCAAAAGAAAAATCTTTAATCTCAATCAATTCTGAAGGATAATTAGCAATTTCAGTAGCTGCAATTTCTTTAGGAAAAATTGTATAGCTTGAAGACGCTTTATTTGCATGAGCAATATCTTTAAGCTGTTTTGCGTCCTCAAAAGTTCCTGCCTTAGCTTCAATTTCGACTAAATCGCCAATATTCATGCCAGTCATTTTTTTGCCTGGATCATAAATATTAATAGCTGCGGTCTTATCTTGAATCGTAAAGTTATTATTTTTAAGATTGGAAGTTATAACTCCTGCCGTCTTAATAGTTTCATTATCATTTGCCGCCCTTGCAGTTCTAATATCTACATAGCCTTGTGGAAGTGGCGGCACTTTTTCTTCATAATCTGTCCAGCGCAGATTATT
>JAUNVH010000020.1:12181-34182 GCA_030537765.1 Tissierellia bacterium
AGCCTTGTGGAAGTGGCGGCACTTTTTCTTCATAATCTGTCCAGCGCAGATTATTAATCGTAACTTGTCTCGCTTTTTCTGTTTTATCGCTTCTGATGAGTATTTCAGCTTCAGCCGGTATATTTAAATTATATGCTTTTAATTTAAATATTTCAGAATTTTTCCCAGGATAATTAATAAATACCGAATCTTTTTTCTCTCCATTAATATATAAATATACAACTCTTTCTTGATCAGATGTAAAAGCCTTTCTCACATCTATCTCAATCGAGCCAATTCCATTTTGCACCTTTCCTTTGATATAGGAATTGCCCTTGGATTCATCAAAGTGCAATGTAATTCCTCCGCCTTCAATACTATATTCTGTAGGTGCTTTTCTTGCATTTTTAATCTCCCATTCTACATTTGTATCTCCAACTATCGTGTCGTCATTGTAACTTGTTCCCTTAGATTTAAAATTTGAAAATTTTTCAATATGGTCCCATGTCGCTCGACTTTCCCCCATAGTAATGACCTCAGAGTTATATGGCAAATATTGTGCAAATGCACCAGTAAAGCTCGTTGCCATAATCACCAAGGCCAAAATAATACTAAAAAACCTTTTCTTCATTATATCCCCCTTTTCTGATTATATTTATATTATAGTACGAAGGAAAACATTTTACTAGTCTTAAATACTGTATTTTTTTAATTGACAGATTTCCTTATTCATGATATTATTTTATATAGTTATCAATACTAGATATAATAATAAGCGTTATTATATAATTGATTTATGAACATTTTTTAAAATAGGAGGCAAATATGATAGATAAGAAAGCTGAAAAATTTAACGTATTAACACATCTTTGTGGAGTTTTAATTGGGCTTATATTTTTAATAGCAACTATAATCAAATATCCACATTATCAAAAGAAAATCTTCGCAGGATTGATAATATATTTATCTACATTTATATTATTATTTCTATCCTCCTCAATATATCATCAGTCAAAGTTTTTAAATTCCAAATATTCTAAGGCCTTGAGAGTTTTGGATCATTCGGCAATATTTATTTTTATAGCAGGATCTTTCACTCCCGTTTTAATCTATCTCTTCGAAGGTTGGCAACGAAATCTAAGTCTTATTTTAATCTGGACAATTGCGATATTTGGCATATTGTATAAATTATTTAGCAAAGACAATTATGATCGCACTAAGAAAATTTCTACATTGCTCTATATTGCAATGGGTTGGTTGGCTGTATTTTTACTTTTTAGAATTTATAAAGTATTCGGGCTAAATTTGCTATTAGTTTTTGCTCTAGGCGGTGTGGCCTATACTTTTGGAACAGTATTTTATAAAAATGAAAAATGGCGTTATAATCATGTCATCTGGCATCTATTTGTGCTACTAGGCGCAATTTTGCAGATGATACCGATAATGATAGTCATAGCATAAAATAAGCTTTCACAATAAAAGTGAAAGCTTAAATTTATTCATCTAAGAATAATACATATTTTCGATTCGTTTCTTCATCTCTAACTACTTTCGATTTTACATCATAAAGTTCTAAAATTAATTCCTTTGTGACAATTTCATCTGGGTCGCCTTTATCGATAATTTTTCCGTCTTTCATTGCATAGACTTCATCACAAAACATAAAGGCCATATTTATATCGTGCAAAGCACAAAGGCAAGTGCAGTTTAAAGATTTGACTAGGCGCATTAATGAAAGCTGATAATTAATATCTAGATGATTTGTCGGTTCATCTAAAATCATCGCTTTAGATTTTTGAGCAAAGGCCCTTGCCAAAACTACTCTCTGTCTTTCTCCACCTGAAAGATTTTGAATGCTTCTATCTTCATAACCCTTTAGGCCAACTTTTTCGATCGCCTCTTTAGTTATGCGCACATCTTCTAAATTATCTCTTTCCATAAATTTTTTATACGGCGTTCTGCCCATAATTACCATATCGTATACACTAAAGTCGAATGGAATATCGTCAACTTGCTGGACCACGCTCAATAGCTTTGCATTTTCTTTTAATGGAATATCTTTAATATTTTTATTATCTATAAATATTTCTCCGCTATCGTAGGGGTTAACTCTATATATGGCTTTTAATAGAGTGCTCTTTCCCGAACCATTTGGTCCCAATATGCCCACAAATTTATTTTCTTTTACAGATAGGTCGATGCCTTTAATAATTTTTGTATCGCCATAAGAGACATGCAAATCTTTTACTTCAATAAATTTACTCATCTCTTCTTCCCTCCATATGATTTACTGACAATCAGATAGATAAACATGGGTGCGCCGACAACGGAGATAATTACTCCAGTTGGAAGTTCTGCTCCAGGAATTATTATACGGCTTATTATATCTGCCCATAATAAGAGCAAAGCGCCCATTAGCATCGAAACGGGAACTAATCTCTTATGGTCTGTGCCCACAATCATTCTGGCAATATGTGGCACAATAAGGCCCACAAAGCCTAGTACGCCGCTAACATAGACCACAAAGCCTATCATGGCAGATGCCACCAAAATATAGATATGTCTAGATTTGTTTAAATCTTTTCCCATAGTGATGGAAACTTCATCGCCAAGGAGCATGAGATTTAATGTGCGATATTGAGTCCAAAAAAACATGGCACTCAAAAATATAATAGGACCTATAAATTTTATCTGTTCCCATTTTGCTCCCGATAATGAACCTAAAAGCCAAAAAGTGACTTGCCTTGCAGCATCTCGATTGCTAGATAAATATATCAGCAATGATGAAAAGCTAGAAGCCACAGTTGAAAGCGCAAGACCTGAGAGCAATAATTTGGTCGAAGTGGCTCGTCCGCCAATATTTGCCAAAAATACGACCAATATTGCCACGATAAAAGCCATTATAAATGCACTAAAGCCAACAAAATTGGGCCCAATCGATTGTCCTAGTTTAAAGAGAATTGCCAAAGTGGCACCTAATGCCGCTCCAGACGAAATTCCCAAAATATAAGGATCGGCCAGTGGATTTCTAACCACCGCTTGCATAACTACACCAGAAGTTGCTAATGACATACCCACAATTATTGCAAGTATAAGGCGTGGAAGCCTTATGAAAGTTACGATATCTACAGTCGATGCTCGAATTCCCTCAAGGCTTCCACCCAAGTTTAATTTAGCTTGTATAATTTCCATAACTTCAGATGTTGGAATTTTGGCATATCCTAAATTTACTCCCAAGAAAAAACTTATCACAATAGCCAAAAGCAAAAATATAGAAAGTATCCAAACTTTTTTCATTCTTATTTTGCAAGTTCAGGATAAAGACCTGATACTATCGATTTGATTCCGTCTGCAGTTCTAACGCCCGATGCATAGACTTCGCTGAGCATAATGGCATGAACTCTGCCATTTTTTATTGCCGATAGCGATTGGAGCGCAGGATTTTCTGTAATCAGCTTTACGCTCTCATCTTCTAAGATAGTATCATCAAAATAGACAGTAAAGATCACATCAGGATCATTTTCAATTAATTCTTCTGGTCCAAAAGATCCATTTAGTGGTATTACAAGATCAGCCCCCGCAAGTTCTGCAATATTTCCACCAATAGAATCTCCTCCATAATTTCTAAATTGATTTTCTTTTTCGACTTCCATTATAACGGTTTTAACTTTTTCTTTATCCTTTGTATAATCTTGAGCCGCTTCAATATCGGATTGCATAGCATCGATAAGCGCTTTAGCCTCATCTACCTTATTGAATATGATACCTAAGTTCATAATGTCTTCATATTCATATTCCAATTTATTAGGACGCTTAATTCCACTATTTTGCATGATATAAGTTTTTATATCTCTTTCATGCCAAAAATCAACGTCTCCCAATTTCTTTTCTCCGAAATATGAACTCCATGAAACAATCATATCTGGTTCCATATCCAAAACGGCTTCCTTATCAGGCGCTTTGTCTGCCAAAGTGCCAATCTTTGCAAGCTCATCTTGCCATTCTGCTTTAACATCAACATCTAGACCGGCTGAATAGATTATGCGATCGCCAAGTCCCAATGCCAACATATTTTCAAGTGAAGATTGATAAATGGCAATGACCTTTTCAGGCGCCTTTTCAAAGGTTTCTTCGATAGCTTCTCCATTATAATTGTAAGTCGTGATGGTTACTGGATAATAATCGTCAGCCACAGGCTCCTCTTCTGACTTTTCCTCTTCTTGCGGAGCTTCTGCAGGTTTTTCTTCTGCTTTTGTCTCCACTTTTTGAGATGGTACGTCTTTTTCTTCAGCCTTTTGGCATCCTACAACACTCATCATCAATGCTAAAACTAATAGCAAAGATAAAATTTTTTTCTTCATTAAATTTCCTCCCTTAAATTGCAACCATCCAATTGTGAATATAATTTACCATAATATATTCAAATCCTCAAGTACAATATATAAGTTTCGAAAAAAAATGACATTTAGTAAATTTGAGATAAATAAAAACTTCCAAATTAATGGAAGTTTTACATCATAAATACCGATCAGATTCGGCATTTGAAATATTAAAAAATGATATATCATCTTTGTCTGGGTTATTGTCAAAATTCTTATTGTAATTGAAACCCAAACTCTTTGCCACACCAATTGAAGGGGCATTTTGTCTTTTTGTGTGTATCAAAATTGGAAATTTATCATAGAACTTTTCATATTCTTCAAAGACTTTTTCGCAAGCCTCTTTAACTAAGCCTCGTCCTTGAAAAGCTTCTTCGATGCGATATGCCAAGTTCAAAATATTTTTGCCCGATAAATTTCTCATCGCAAGTCCAGTGTGACCAATAAATTCTAAATCTTCTTTAGTCTCTAATATATAGTATCCCAAATCCTGTTCTTCCCAATCGTAATAAATCCAGTATTCCAAATACTTTCTGCTCTCCTCAATATCTATATGAGGACCATCGGGATTAAATAGATTGAGCGAAGGATTTGAAAAAAGTTTATGAAGCTCATTCAAATCATCATATTTTGGCATTCTTAGCCTAAGTCTTTTTGTGAAGAGTTCTCTTTTCATAATATCTCCTCTTTTATCTGCTACCGCCGCCTGAGCCTCCGCCAGAAAATCCGCCGCCGCCACCAAATGATGCGCCTCCTCCACCTCCAGATGAAGTCGAAATAGTGGAAGAAATATATGCGCTGTGTCCTGCGCGTGCGTAGCGATTTGCAGACTGAATTATCGAATTAGCCAAATAATAATTGGCATAAGTCGTCGTTATATTTTGATTAGTATTTTCTGCAAAAACATAATTGGGAACTAAATTTTCCATTTGCTTAGCAACTTCTTCACCCATGCCCATGAGAGTGGCAATAATTAAATATTCGTCCCAAAGTTCAACTTCTTTAACTCCACGTTCGCTTATGAGAGTAAAGTCTTTCAAAAATCTCTTAAATCCATAAAAGCCATCAATCAGTTTTTGACCATAATTTGTGATTTGAGTATTAGCCTTAGTTTTCTTTTCATCAACCTTTTCCAATCCTCCCATTTCATAAAAGCCAATTGCACCTTGTTCAACAGAAAGATCTATCCAGTATTTAAAAGATTCCACATGTTCTTTAATATATTTTTCGAACTCCTTATCTTCTAATATGGCATTCTCACCTGCGGCAACTTCAAACATAGCCCAAAGATTTGCCTCTGCTATCGATTCATAATCGGGCTTAGACATAATTTTTAGATTGACTTCCATCTTTTCTTTTTTGAAAATCAGACCCTTCTCTTTTCGCTCTTCAGTCGGTAAAAGATTGCCCCTTTGAACCCATCTCAAAATATAAGCAGCCATGACATTGCCGATTTGTTTATTGTCTTTTTTGTTCAAATGTTCGATATAGTGCATAGAATCTAATCTATTATTTAATGGAATCTCTCTTTTATAATCCATCTTCTTATAATTGATTTTCTTATAATTTTTTGGATTGAAATTTACTTCGATTCCATTTACTTTAGATTTAATTTTTTCTTTTCTAGTCAGTTTATAAAAAACGAGTGCAATAATAACGGCAAAAGGAAAGATACCAATAATTTGATAGATTAAATTATTGCCATCATCGAGATATATAAAGTCTTCGTCGAGTCTTTCATAATATTCTTCATCGTGATATTTGCCCTCGTAGCTTGCGCCGATCTTGGCCTCTTCTTCTAAGACTGAAAAACTCTCATCATGAACAATTTGAGGTTTGAAAATTCCCTTGTCAAAATTTACCATAATATTGACATAATTGCCAGAACCAAGTCTCTCGCGAGAATGAGCCTGAATAGAGCCATCTTTATAATATTGAATATCGCCACCGAAACCGAAAGCCCATATTCTTGCATTCTCATCTGTAAAATCAGTATTAGTTTTATTGATGACTACGCTAATTCTTTCGGGAGATGGGTCCATATTGTCATTTACAAAGCGAATATTAAAACCATCAAAATCTGAATAGCCTTGAACTGCATTAGTATAATCCCATTCCAATGTATAGACATGTTCGCCATAAGTACCCTTGCCCCAGCAGAGTTCAAAACCAGAATTAGTATAATTGATTCCGCATTTATCCGTTTTCCACATCATGCTGGCATCTATATCCCAATCATCTACAAATTTAAATTTTCTTCCGTCTTCATCTCTAACAGAAAAATTTTCTAAAGTCATATTGCCTAGATTTTCAATTGGAATATAAAATTCAGAGCCGCTATGAGTATCTACTCGCCAAACTTGTGTAATATGGGCAGTGCCGTCAGTTTTTAAATCGACCACAGTATCGATAGAATAGATTCTTTCAGACGAGGCCTTTGCAAAAGTGGGCGAAAATATCAGTATAGAGATTATAAAAATGAGCAGATATTTTCTTAAAGTCTTCATTTTATTTAAATTGCAAATCTGGATAAGCCTGTTTTTCTTCAGGAGTTTCCAAATAAGTCTTGCTTGAAAAACCTAAGATCCCAGCCACAATAGAAGATGGAAACTGTCTGACAAGTCTATTCCACTTTGTAACAGTATCGTTAAATACCATCTTCGACATTCGGACATCATTTTCATAAGTATTAATACTGTCCATTGCCTTTTCATAAAGTCCAGAAGCTTTTAGTTCTGGATAATTCTCTGCAACTGCAATAAGCCTTGACATAGCTTGCGACAATACATTTTCTTGCTGATTGACTTGCTCGGCAGTCGAATCCATAGTAATTGGAACTCTTTGAGAAACGATTTCAGAAAGAGTTTCCTTTTCAATTTCTGCATAGCTTCTAGCAGCATTTACAAGCTGTGACAAAGCGTTCCATCTTGCATTTTGTTGCACTCCAATTTGCGACAAAGCATTTTGATTAATTTCATCAAAACTGATAAACTTTCTCTGAGTCGAAACAAAATAAAGAGCCAACACAACAACAATAGCTAAAATAACAAATAGCATTTTTCTCACCTCTAAATTTTTAATATACTACTTAGATAATATTATAATATAAAATCACATGAATTTAAATATCAGTTTTATAAAAATGTTAAATAATTATTCATTTTATCTAAATAATAAAATCATTAATATATGATATAATTTTCATATAAATAGTATATAATAGGAGTATTTTTATGAAGATAGCAATCCTTGGAGCATACGATAGAGAAATTGAAAAACTATTTGACATATTTGAAAATATTGAAACAAAAAAACTCAAATATATAGAATTAAATACCGCCAAATATAATGATTATGAATTAGTATTTGCAGAATGTGGCATAGGCAAAGTCGCCTCAACAATGGCAACCCAATTAATAATAGACAGTATAAATCCTGATTATATAATTAATATAGGCGTCTGCGGTTCATTATCGAAAGACGCAAAAATTGGCGACACATTTATCGGCGCAGAGTTTTTTCATCACGATCAATACCATCTTAACACACATAAAATACCGCTCGAAATATTTAAAACTGATACTAAAATAATTGACAGAGTAGACAAAATAGCTGCTAAAAATAGAGTCAAAATCAAAAAAGCCACAATAGCGACTGGCGATGCCTTTATTGAAAGCACCGAAGAAAAAGAAAAAATAATAAACAGAAAAGCCGCAGATCTCGTAGATATGGAGAGTGCGGCAATAGTTCAAACTTGCATAAAAAATGATATTAAATTTTTAATATTAAGAAGCGTCTCTGACAATGCAGATGAGAACGCCAATTGCGATTTTTATAAAAATGATACACAAAGTAGTATTAAATCAGTAGATTTTGTAAAACTCCTATTAGACGAAAAATTCTTTTAATCTCTTACAAATTTTATAATATCGGACTGAGCTTCTTCAAATAGCTCAATCAGTGCTTCACCATAATCTCCCAAATAGCCGACGACTTTTTGACTGTTAATCATTGTAATCGTAGTAGGCTTAGAAATCTCTTGCAACATATCCCAAAGTGCATCTAGGTTTTTTCCATAATATTCGGGAAAGCCAAATTGAGATCTTATATATTCATGGGCATAATCTTTAGTTTTAAATTGAATTCCATTTAAAAAAACTATATTCATATCATTATCCAAATCATTTCAGCTCCTCAAAACTCTTATAATGGTCGGCCGTGTAATAAATATCGCCATCAAGCGTATAGACGAGGCGTTCAGAGCCTCTTCTTCCGCCAGTGTAATTAACATCGCATTCAAAATATTTTTTGCCCTTTGGCAGCAAGCCCTCTCTATTTCCAAAAAAATCGCCACCTATAACGCCGTTTTCAAAAACTTCTTGTAAATTCCCTTCTTCTGGAATCCAGCCAAGCTTTTTAGCCTCAGCTTTCGTAATATAATTCTTGGGCAATTTATTGTAAGTCTTTAGATATTCAAAAACATCAGATTTCTTGTAATAAATTCCATCTTCATCAAGACTAGCTTCTAGGTTTTCAGATTCGATATTTTTAGATTCAATATTGGTGTCAATCTCAATATTTGGCTCGCTAGAAATATTATTACTGTCGCTATTACAAGCCACTAATAAAGATAGCGAAATAATTAAAACGAGCCAAAGATACTTTTTAAAAATTTTTTTCATATTATTTTGAAAGTAGATCATCAAATTCATCAGACTGTTCAAAACGCTTCACGACATATGAACAGACAGGTTCAATTTTATAATTCTCTTTTCTTGCAAAATCTATTAGAGAATCAAAGAGTTTGCCAGCCAAACCTTCACCCCTGTGATCAGGATCGACATAGGTGTGATTAGCCCTTAAAACATCTCCCTCTTTGACATAATCTATTTCTCCAATAACCTTGTCATCAATTTTTGCAACAAAGCCGTCATTCTTTTTTTCTATTTTCATATTGCTCCCTCCTCTTTTATCTATACCCAAAAACTTTTTTAAAACAAAAAAACTCCGTTCAGGAGCATTATATATTATCGGCGCATAAATATTTTAAACTAATAGATAGATCTATTTACTTTTATTTTCGCTTAAAATATTATATCTTCATTCGCAAATGGTTAGTCTGATAATAGTTTATTTTTTATTTTTTATTTATATGCAAATGTAGATAGAGCGCCGATAATTTTAAATTTAGTTCTATTTAATAATTTAAATCATCAAAATATTTATTATATTGTATAATGTCATGCTATTTATGTCAATATAACAAATTTACAAAAGTAAAAATTAAATCTAAAATTGCCCAAGCCAAAAATTGCAAGGATGATTTTGGCTTGGGTCTATTAAAAAGGGTTTATCAATTATTTATCCATAATAATCGTCACTTCAAAATTATCTTTATCCCAGAAAATGTCTTTATTTTCTCTAAGTCCCAATGCCTTGCAGACATTCGAGATTGATAGATAAGTTCTTTGGTCTTTGATTATTGGTTTTACATCTGCCTCATAAGTTTTTCCATCAACTTTTATTATATTAGTATCGACTGGGATTATTATTGTGTGTTTGTCGCTCTTTAATGTTGCCTCTCTCGAAACTCTATCCCAGCTCACTTTATAACCTAAAGCCTCTGCCACAAATCTTATCGGCACCATCGTTCTTCCATTTTCGATAAATGGAGCTACATCCATATTGATTTGGCTCTTATCCGTTCCAATTGTTCTCAAAACAGTTTTATCTCCAATATGAAGTTTTATAATTCTCACATTTTCGACCGATTTTGTTTCTTTTATTGGAGTTACTGTTGTGGTATTCTTTTCTATCACAACATTTGGATTCACCGGTGGATAATATGGATAATATGGTGGATACTGCGGATAGTATGGTGGATATTGCGGTGGATAATGTGGCTGATCTTTACTCGTAACATTTACCACAACCTTATCTTCATTTCCGTCTACAGTTTTAGCTGTTATTATCGCAGAGCCCGCCTTTTTAGCAGTTATTACTCCGTTTGAAACAGTTACAACAGAATTATCAGAACTCGTCCAGGTTAAAGTCTTATCTGCATCTGCTGGAGTTATTGTGGCTGTAATAATATCGATATCGCCAACTTTTAGATTTGCATTCTTAGGACTCAAACTCACATTCGCCCCTGGTCCTGGTGGTTGAATGGTATCAGTTACTGTAACTGTTACCTCTACTATCTTTTCACTTCCGTCACCAAATTTCACTTCTACTGTACCAGTCTTTGTCCCCACAGTTTGGGTATCTATTGTAGATAAGTTATCTGCTATTGCTCCATGAGGCAATGGAGGATTGAATTTTAAATCGGCAATCGTTACAGTAGCGTCTTTTTTAACTTCAGCCGTTGCTTTGCCCGTGTAATTATCAGATTGAGTTCCTGTTTGCTCAGTCCATTTTGCATATAAAGTGATATCTTTTGTCACTGTATCTGTTCCAAAATCCCAAAGGTTTTCTAAAGTAACTTCTTTATACCAGCCGTCGAAATTATATCCAAGTTTTATTGGTTCGGTTGGTTCTGTAATAGTTTTGCCTTCTTCTACTTGGATATCGGAAACTGCAGAGCCTCCGTTTGTATTGAAGTTGACTTTATATACATTCACACCAGCTTCTTCAAATGTAGCCTTAATCTCCGTTCTTTCTGTTATTTTAAATATATATTTGTTGTCAGCACTCAATTCGGACATCTTGTCATAACCATTGACTGTGAAAGTAGCAATTTTGTATCCTAGATTAGGATTTATCCCAATTGTTACTTCTGTTCCTTCATCTATTGGTGAATTAGAAGGAGATGCAGTCATAGTTCCATTTTTACCTGCATCAAGTAACAATTCAAATTTATTAGATCCAGCAATATTTTTATATATAGCTGATATTATTACTTCTTCATCTGGCATAGTGAGTGTTGTCGTGGGACTATATATATTTTTAATATTTGGAGTTCCATTTTCTATTTCCCAATTACTGAATCTATAGTTTGGTTCTGGAATGTTTGCGGCTATATTTACTACTTCTCCAAACTTGTAATTTCCAGTTCCACTTCCCGAATTTACCGTTAATGTATGGCTTTGATTAGTCAAATCTCTATAAATTGCTTCAATTTCTGAATTTTCGCTTTTCATAGACAATAATGTATTCGGCGACGTCGGATTCTTAATTATTACATTTCCGCTTACTATTTTCCATTCTTTAAATGTTTTTCCAGATTCAGGTGGATTAGCAACTATTTTGATCTGATTTCCAGGTTTATAATTCCCACTTCCTATTCCATTTTTCACTTGCAATTCATAAGTAGCCGTTATTCCTGAATGTACATAGGTCGCCTCAATAGCTGCATTTTTATCTGGCATTGTGAGTGTAGTTGTTGGGCTTAACAAATCAGCTACATTTGATTCACTCAAATCGCCCAATAATTTCCAACCATCAAATATATAGTTTTCTCCAGGAAAATCTGCTTTAATAGTTACTGTATCATTTTCACCATAATTTCCGCTTCCGCTACCTTTTATTACTGACAAAGTATGCATATCTTCTTGATCTACAAAGCTCGCTTCCATTGCAATATCATTTCCCGGCATCTGAATACTTATTGCTGACTGTTTTAGTTGTTCTTCAGTGAGATTTATTCCCGAGATATTTATCCATTTGTCAAATACCTTACCGTCTGGTATTGTGGCTTTAATGTCCACCTGTTCTCCTGCCCTAGCAGTTTTAGCCTCATCTTTTTGTACAAGCTTTACAGTAGCCGTTCCATTTGTAATATCGACCTTATAGCCAAAGATTGCTTCGAAATAACCGCTGCGATCCAAAACCTTGATTTTTATTTCCGGCATAGTAATTTGAAATAATGGCACAGTGTAATCTTTGGTAGATTCCCAAACATGAAATACTTGTCCTGAAGGTGGAGTATTAGCTTTTATTGTTATTTCTTCGCCCTGCATATACTCTCCGCTACCTTCTCCATTTATTACAGTAATCGATTGAACATCTTTATATGTCGGATATATTCTAATATCCATATCTGGCATAGTCAAAACTGCTTCTGGCTTTCTAATATTGTCTAAAATACTCTCTACGCCAATTTCTGTAGTGTTAATCATCCATCTATCGAAATCTTTTCCTGCTGGGATATCTGCTTTTATATTTACCTTTGCACCGTTAATATATTTTCCAGTGCCTTCTCCATTTAAGACTTCCAAATCATAACCTCGCTGATAAATCGCTCTTATTTCAACAGGTTCATCAGGCATAGTAAATGAAGTAGTTTTTGCATATTGATCTTTAAATTCAATCTCAGAATTGTCAGTCTCCCATTTCACAAAAATTTTATGCGACATATTTTGATCAACGGCTTCAATATTTACCTCATCTCCTGGCAGACAATATTTTGAGCCTAAACCTTCAACAATTTTTGCATAGTTTTTATAAACCGCCTTTATCTTTACATCATTATTAGGCAAATAAAGCTTTGTATCTTCTGAATATCTGTTATGGATATATATCGAATCGCCTTCGACATCTTCCCATTTATAAAATAATCTGCCTTCGCTATTTGGATCCGCCTTTATATTCACAGTAGACTTTGATTTAAAAGTTCCACTTGGACTTCCATTTTCTACTGTCAATTCTACATCTATTGGCTCTTCACCTTTTACATAATTAGCATATAGTATCAACGGGCCACCCTCGGCTCTATCATTTTCTAAATCCCATTTATCTTCTGACTTACAATAAGGAGTTTTGTACCAGCCCTCAATATAATGATCAGGTTTATAAAAAAATATTGGCGGCTTGAGAAGGTCTCCTTTTTTTACAAATTGATGTTGAACTAAACCTTCTTCTGATTTATTTAACCACTGGTCACTGGCTATATAATACACATTCACATAACCTTTATTCGGTTTATAATATGCATAGACCTGAAGATCTCTAATATATCTTTTATTTATATCTTTAGTCATCTTGAATAAAGTACCATCTGCAAAGAAAGCCCAGTAAGCAAATTCTCCGTTTTCTTTCTCTGGAATAATATAGGGTCGGTGGAACTGTTCTAATTGATCTTCATAAAAACTTCTTATGAAAAATGGGTTATTCTCAGAAAAAGTTATAAACCTACGATCATAAACTTGACCATATTTTTCATAAACTAAATCTGGTCGTACAACAATTTCTTTTATATTTGCTTTAGCACCTGGTTGCAACACTGTTTCTACATAACGTGGATTACCATATTTGAAATACGATAATCTACTACCCTCACGAAGGACGTCTATCGGTGGAACTTCTGGAATTGGATCGTTAATTTTTGCGACTCTGAACATTTTATCACGCCCATAATACCAAATTAAAGAGTATCCTTCATCAGGTTCATAACTGGGATATAGATCCAAATCTTCATTTATTTCTGAAAAATCGAATGAGTATTCACTTGTTGGGTCAATTGTCCAGCCTTTAAATGTTAGATGCTCATGACTTGGTAATTTATCTTCCGCGGTCCAAACGCCGCGTCATAGGGCTCAACATATTCAATATAATATGGCCAAGTAGATTCTCCACTGAAATATCTTACTACATACTTGGTGTTTGCTTTTGTTTGTTGTGGCACAAAGGCAACCATACCAAATAGCATGGCGAATATTAGGCTCATTAATATTTTTCTTTTATGTTTCATTTTTTACACTCCTTTTTATAATTTTCTTTGTTTTCTAGTTTCTTAATTCGATTAAATTTTGCCAATGCTTAAAAGTTGTTTTAAAGCTTTAAAATTTCATATGTCCTTTTTTGTTTTATAAATCACCTCGCACATTATAAATCGCAAACCCTTTTAACTAATAAATTTTTTGAAATCTCTTCTCGCATTTTGATTTGAATTTTTAATATCTATTTTTAAAAACCAAATTCATTAAACAAAAGCTTAAGTCGTTTTTTAATTCTTAAATTCAAAAGCAATTTCTAAAGCTTTGGTTTTAAACTAAAAATTTAAATTTAAAAACTAAATCCTAATTTTAAAAGCTAATTTAAAATCCATATTCTAAAATCAAATTATAAATTCTAGATTCAATTCATAATCCAAATCTCAAATCTAAATTCTAAAATTCTAAAACCTAAAAATCTTTATAATTCTTAAAGATAAAATGCTTAATCAAATAAAAATCCTCCGGACATAACAGTATGCCTTGAACCAAATCTATTGATTTTGTTAAGGCAGCATATGCCGAAGGATTAAAAATCTTTCTTATTTAATTGTATGATTGTTTTTCAAATTAATTATATCATGTTTAAATATTATGTTCAACAATTTAATTAGATAAATTGCAATAAAAAAGGAGCGAAAAAATCGCTCCTTAAAATCTTTATTATTCTCTAGCAACTCCAGTTTCTCTGGCTGCTTTTGCAACTGCTCTTGCAACTGCTTTGCCTACTTCTTTGTTCGTAGCATATGGCAATATAAATTCTGCAGTTAGTTCATCTTTTGCAAGCATATCTGCAATTGCGTGGACTGCGGCTAATTTCATTTCTGTATTGATCTGTCTTGCGCCACAATCTAATGCACCTCTAAACACTCCTGGAAATACCGATACATTGTTGACTTGGTTTGGAAAATCAGATCTGCCTGTGCCCACAACTTTTGCTCCACCTAGTTTTGCATCTTCTGGATAAATTTCAGGCACTGGATTTGCCATTGCAAGTACAATTGCATCTTGAGCCATTGTCTTTACCATTTCTGTAGACACTAGTCCGCCTTGTGATACGCCTATGAATATATCGGCGTTTTTCATTGCATCTGCAAGTTTTCCTTTTTCTTTATTCGGATTTGTATTTTTTGCAGCTTCTTTTCTATATTTGTCTAGCTTGTCATCTTCTGGGTCGAGTATTCCGCGACTGTTTAACAATACATTGTTTTTCGCTCCAGCGTCTGTCAATAGATTAGATATTGCAATTCCAGCTGCTCCCGCTCCGTTTATGACAATTTTTACATCTTCTATATTTTTGCCCACAACTCTCAATGCGTTTATAACTGCAGCCGTTACGATTATTGCCGTGCCGTGTTGGTCGTCATGAAATATTGGAAGGTCTAATTCTTTAATTAAGCGTTCTTCAATTTCAAAACATTTTGGCGCTTGTATATCTTCTAGATTTATGCCACCAAAGCTGGGGGCAATTTGTTTTACAGTAAAGATAATATCTTCAGTATCTTGACTTTCAATGCAAATTGGAAAAGCATCTACATTTCCAAATTCTTTAAATAAAACAGCCTTTCCTTCCATAACGGGCATTCCAGCTCTTGCGCCTATGTTTCCTAAGCCCAATACTGCCGATCCGTCTGTTACTACTGCAATCATATTGCCCTTATTAGTGTATTCATATACTTTTTCTGAATCTTTTGCAATTTCTTTGCAAGGTTCAGCAACTCCTGGCGTATATGCAAGACTCAAATCATATCCGTCTCTAACTGGTACTTTGCTTATGACTTCAATTTTACCTTGGTTTTCTCTGTGAAGCTTTAGAGCTTCTTCTCTAATTTTTTCCATATCCATATTGTAGGCCTCCTTATTACTTTGTGAATTTATTATTCTATTCTAATCATAACATATTAAACATATCTTTCAAGTTTTAAAACAATTTATATATTAATCGCTATTTTTATCTTTTCTATAATGTACTATTGCGATCATTTTATTTCCGTCTTTTATTTTTCGCACTCTCTTTTCAAAATCGATTCGGCTCAGCCAAACAATCCTTTCGCAACCTTGGCATTTAAGTTTTATGTCTACTCCCGTGCGCAGTATCTCCCATAAATTTTCGCCACAAGGATGGCCTTTTTTTAATGTCACAATATCTCCAATTTCATATTCTAACATTTTATTTTTCTCCTTTTACTTCAAATATGGGCAAATAGATTGTGCTGTCTGTATCATAAAATACTTTCATAACTTCTTTTCTAATTTCTCTTTGCAATGCCCATTGATCGCCAGCTTTTGACTTTGCACTGATTCTTACTGTGTATGAATCGTCGCCCATTTCATATATGCCCATGACAAATGCTTTTTCTACTAGCAATTTGCTATTTTGATTAACTTTATCGAGCGCTTCATTTAGCATTTTGTCTACATTTCTAATATCTTGCAAATTCGGCACTTTAACATCTACCCAAGCCATCTGATCGAGTCTGCTTCTGTTTGTAACTTCTTGAATTTTATGATTTGGTATATAATGGATATCTCCAGAAACTGCTCTTAATACTGTTGATCTAATGCCTATTTCTGTAACATGGCCTTCAAAGTTTCCAATTTTTACTAGTTCACCAACATTAAATTGATCTTCCATGAGTATGAAAAATCCTGTTATTACGTCTTTTACAAGAGTTTGGGCCCCAAAACCAATTGCAACTGAGCCAATTCCTGCAGTTGCTAAAATTGAAGCTGAATTTATACCAAATAAGCCAAGAAATATCATAACGCCTATGAAATAGACCACAAATTTAATTATCTTTTTAGCAGTTTTAATTAATGTTTTTTCTCTTGCAGTTATTCCATGCACAGATTTTTTAAGCTTGATGCTCTTATCTAATACGCGAAATAAAATCAGCAAAATAATTTTCATAATTAAATATGTCAAAACTGCAAAGACTATTATGCCTAAAAATGTGAGTTTTCCATTTTCATATCTCATAAGATTTAAAATTTTGTCAAAAAGTTGATTCATTTAGTTTCTTCTTCCCCTTTCACTATTGGTTCCAATGTATATAATTCGATATGTTCTCGAAACATGGCCGCCAAAATCCTGTTTTCAGTTTTAATATCTTTGACCAAAGATTCAAATTTATATGTGAATTCGCGAGCTTCGCCCACAAAGCCAAGCATTTCAGTTGGGCCATAGACAAAATAGCCATTATCAAATGAAAACAGTCTGTCGTGACCAATGCCCACTAGATGTTTTTCTAAAGATTTTAATTTTTCAGAATAAAACTCCAAAGAATCTCCGTGCAAGATTGCAACTTTATCGTCTTCTATTATGAAATCTTTTATTTCATTGATTTCAATGCCCTCTTTTTTCTCGCCTTTAATTGCATAGAGTTTTTTGTCGGTGATGACCATAATTCTGTTTTTTAAGGGCGCAACGTGCAAAATTGCTTCGTTGTTAAATTCAAATCTCTGTCTATTTTCGCCTTTGGAAACTATAACCGAAGTGCTGTATCCATAAAAGTCAGTAGAGATTTCAATTGCATAAAGAGTGCTGCCTTTTGCAAAAAAGTTTATGATATAACCTTCAGTTTCATAAATCTTGTTCTCATTGCCGTCATAGTTCATAGTCCAGATAGATTCAAAATCTTTGCCGGTCGAATTGTCTTTTTTGTGCAAATAGATTTTATCATTCAATTTTTTAACATTAAAGACACTACCTTTCAAGGCAATCTTATTTTTTAATTGTCCAAAATCGTTATAGACATATAATGCATTCAATTGCTTATCTAGAAAAAAGGTTTCACCATTTTCAAATCTGACTGTGCTGTCATAGCCATTAGATGCAATTTCATTTAGCATTTCGCCTTGAAGGCTTGCAAATTTTAAAAAATTCCCGTCCCAACTTATGATGCCATTTTCAGTTAGCTGAAAATTCTCGATATCGCCGTCGTATCTGACTGTGCCGTTTAATTTCATCTCGACAGGTTTTTGAAATATTTCTTTTATATAATTGCCTAAAAGATTATATATAAGCGCCACTAAAATTACGCCCAATAATAGAAAAATATTTTTCTTTCTCAAATTATACACCTCTGTTCACATTATAGCATAAATTATTATGTAAAACCTAAGTCATATGAAAAAATAAAACTCGGAACTTAATCCGAGTTTTATACTAAGCTTTATGCTCATTTATTTAATTATTATTGTAACTTCTTTAGTTTGTCCATTCCAGATAATATCTTCGCCTTCTCTCATGCCCAAAGCTTTGCAGACATTGGAGATTGATAGATAGGTTCTGTCATCTTTTAATACTGGATTGACATCTGCCTCAAACCATGCGCCGTCAACTACAATGAATTTTGTCTTAACAGGAATTACAACTGTGTGTTTTCCGTTTTCAAGTGTTGCTTCGCGTTTTGCTTGATTCCATTTTACATTATAGCCCAAAGCTTCGGCTACATATCTGATTGGAACCATTGTGCGTCCGTCTTTTATGAATGGAACTGCGTCCATGCGGATAATGTCGGTTGTATTTCCGTGTTTTTTAGACATTGCCTTATCGCCAATTGTGAGTTTGATTGTATTGACGCCTTTATTATCGCTCCAAGGAGTTTCTTTAGTTTCTTTTGGAGTGACTTTAGTTTCTGGAACTTCAATCACAATCTTTTGCTCAGGTGCATAACCATATGGATAATATGGATTATACGGATTTGGATAATAAGGATTTGGATAGTACGGATAATATGGATTTGGATAACCTGGTTGTGGATAGCCCGGTTGCGGATATCCAGGAGCTTGTCCTCCATCTTGAGATACTGCCACAGTAGTCGTTGCAGTATTTCCGTCAACGGTCTTAGCCGTTATAGTTGCAACTCCAATCTTATGAGCCGTAACTATTCCATCATTTACAGTTGCAATAGTTGGATCTGATGTTGTCCAAGTTATGGTCTTATCTGGTGCTGCATCAGGTTTAACCGTCGCTGTAATCAATCCTTTTTGTCCTACTTTTATATTTAGATTTGTAGGATTCAATGTTACAGTCGCAGTTCCTGGAGGCGGAGATCCACCACCATCTTTAAAAGTTGCCTCTACTGTTACAGCTTCATCAGGCATTGTAAATGTTGTGCTTTCAGCATTAGCATCAGCCAATGTTACTCCGCCTGCTTTAACTTCCCATTTATCAAATTCTTTGCCAGTTGGAACATTTGCAGTAATTGTTACTGTTTCGCCAGCTGCATATTCTGGTTTTTCTGCTGTTCCGTTAGTAACGGTTACTGTATATTCTTTAAGTTCATCAGAAGTAACTTTTACATATATTTTTACATTTTCTTTTACGCTGCCATCGCCAAATTTAATATCTACTGTACCTTCCTGATCTCCAAGTACATTAGTATCAATGCCTTGTATATTATATGGCGAATCTTCCATTGCCAAACTTGGAGTAAATCTTAGTTTATTTACTGGCAAGTCTTCGCCTTGTTTAACAGTCGCTTCTGCATAGCCGAAGTAATTATCTGCTGAAGTCGTTCCAACTTTGTTTACAATAATCTTTATTGCATCGCTGTTTCCTCCATCTTCAGCCTTTACTTTAATCCAAGCTTCTCCGTCTGAAATAGCAGTAACCAATCCATTTTCATCAACGATTGCAACCCAATCATCATTAGTACTCCAAGATACATTTTTATTAGGAGCATCATCAGGTGTGATGGTATGAGTCAATTGTGTTTTGGTTCCATTGTCAATCGTTATTGGTCCGGTTTCATTAATCTTAACACTAACTGAATCTGGTTTTGGATTTACAATAATTTCTACTGCATCGAATTTATCGTTATCATATTTATAAAGCGCTCTAATCTCTGTTCTTCCCGCTCTATGCGCAGTAACTTTTCCGTTGCTATCAACGCTTGCAATAGTTGCATCTGCTGAGCGCCATTCTACTTCATTATGTGATTCAGGTGGTTGAACGTCAGTGCTCAACTGAACAGTACCATCAATATCTAATGTGTGTGGACCTTCAGGGTTAATCTCAACTACTACATTGTCAGTATATTCATTTAAATCTGAGAACCAATGTTGTAGCTTAAGATTACTAGTTACTGGATCTTTGAAGTAGTAGGTGTCGTAATTATAATCTTGCCAGTGATTGAATTTTCCTGGTGGCGCAGTTGGCGTGCTCGGTTTTGGAAGCACTTCTCCACTCATGATTTCAGTTGCCGTAACTTTTGGGGTGACATTTTCTATGCTGTTAATATATACCATCAGTTTTTTATCAACAGGTTTATAGTAAGCATAAAGCGTTCTGTCTTCATTTATTGCATATGTTCCGAAATCAAATGTATGCAACTCGCCAAATTCATCAATATACATCCAGTGATCAAATTTAAGTCCACCTATATCAGGATTAGGTGACGGTACCTCCACATAATCTCCCTTATTTACAGTCTGTGCAGGAGGATCACCACCGCCAAATGTTTCAAATTTTACTTTGAATTTGTCTAAAGGTTCATCTTTGTCTACCCATATTGCGATAAGCTCTAAATCTTCTGTTACTGGATTTGCGAAATTATAAGCTTTCGCTGAACCTTTCTTTTCCCAATATTTTAACTGCTTATCTCCATTGGTTATTCCCTCAGGTTTTGAAACTGCTGCACCGTCCTTTACATATTTTGGATCAATTTTAGGTGTTCCGCCATTGGTGTCAAATTTTACTGTGTGTAAATCTGCCCATTTTACTTTAAGCGTCATATCCTTTGTCACAGTATCAGTTTCAAAATCCCATTTTTTAACAAATTTATCATCCTCAAATAGCCACCAACCATCAAAAGCTTTTGTTGGATCACTATGCGTCATTTTGCCTGGATTTGTAATTAGGCCATTTTTTTCAACAACTATTGAAGGCTTGATATTTTCTTTTGCTCCATTTTTATCAAATGTAACTCTATACCCCGCTCTTCTTATATAGATATTTGAAGCAACGTCTTTAGTAATATTCCCTTCGGCATCACATTTAAAAAATCTCCCATAATTGTCATCGTTTTCACTAGGTTGACTTAGTTTAACAGAATTAATTGGTATGAAATCGTCTTTATGAGACCAAAGCTCTGATACACCTTTATTAAGAATAATATCTGGTGAATCTTTTTTTCCAGAACCGAATCTAATAGCTGATTTATAATAATCTCCACTATGCAAATCTATATCGCCACAATCAACAAATTGTAATACGCTATCAGCTACGCTATATCCAATATCGATTGCATAATCGCCACTAGGAGCATTTATAGATCCTGATGAATTTTCAAATGTTACCCATTTCATGGTTTCTAGATATGCGTTCCCTAGTTCTCTGTTGCCGATTAATATCTTTTTAAGATCAAATGTTGTATTTTTTAATGTAACACTGATGCTACTAAATAAACCCTCTTTTTTGGCATCAATTTCTAGAGCGGCTGGACCAGTTATGTCAACATCTTCAAAATACATAACTCCATGAAGAGATTTTATTAGTTTTGCGTCAATATTTATCTTGTTAAATTCAATACTTTTTCCTTCTATTTTATCGGTTGTAAGCTTTGCTCTTTGTGCTTGTTCGCTCTTTATAATTAGTATTTGCGTTTCACTTACTATTTCACTTACAGAGTTATTATTCGTAAATGCTAATTTTACTTCTTCATCGTCACCAAATTCATGCACTTTAATATTTTTAATATTTGCACCACTTACTTCGAGTGTCTTAGTATCACTATGCCAATGAAATATTCCCTCCGTAGTTGATATTTCAATGTACCTACTTATATTTTTTTTAAATACGATCTCCTGACCGTTATTTCTTGTTACAGTTATCGCCACATCATCTTTTGCATATGCTTTTTGGGGCAGTATTGCCGTCATACCAAAAAGCATTGCAAATATTATCGTTAAGATAATAAATTTTCTT
>JAUNVH010000021.1 GCA_030537765.1 Tissierellia bacterium
GAAAGGGCAAGTCTAAAAACTATTTCTAAATTACTTATCAATTTTTACCCTCCTTTATTGTCTAAAATATAACAAACCGTAACTAAGCTATTTAACGCTTAATTACGGTTCTCTTTTCTCCAACCAAATATTCTTTTATATTAAGTCTATTAAGTCTTTAACTGAATCGAAATCATAATCTGCGACAGTTTCACTTTCTTGATAATCTTTTTTAGAAGTTTCGCCACTATATACTAAAATTGAAGTGATATTTGCATTTTCGCCCAATTTTATATCTGTATAGAGTCTGTCGCCTACCATTGCCATTTCGTCTTTTGGAATTCCGTATTTAAGGCAAATGCTTTCGATAATTTCGGCATTGGGCTTTCCAATAACTTTAGGTCTTACGCCAGTAGAAGCTTCTATAAAAGCGATCATTGCTCCGGCATCTGGCATAAATTTGCCCTCTGGCAATGGACAATTAAAATCAGGATGCGTTGCAATATATTCTACACCTTGTGATATATATTCGCAGGCAATCCAAAGTTTTTCATAAGTCAAAGTTGTGTCAAAACCTAAGACTACATAGTCAATATTTTGAGCTCTTGACTTTATGATTTGAAATCCAGATGCTTTAAACTCATCTTCTAAGGCTTTCGTTCCTAACAAAAATATTTTTGCTTTTGGTTTTATATTGTTTAAATACATTGTAGTTGCTTCACCCGATGTAAATACTTCTTCCGAGCTTGCAGCTATGCCTAGATTATTGAGCTTTTTCACATATATATCTTTATTTTTAGATGAATTATTGGTTAAGAATATATATTTTTTATTTTCTTTTTTTAATTTTTCCAAAAATTCCAACGAGCCCTCTATAAGTTCATCGCCCAAATAGATTGTGCCGTCCATATCGAGTAAAAATATATTTTTTTCTTTCAGTTTGTTCAAAATTCTCTCCTTATGCGCCGCTAAATTTCATCATAATAAATTGAAATAGCTTTGGCAATCCTTCTATTAGTTTAGGTATAAACAAGGCTATTGTCTCTGAATAAGTTACTAAGATTAAAACTACAATAAGCGCTATAATAAAAGGCCATACTTCTCTTATGAAGTCCTCAAGTTTAACACCTACTATGGAGCAAACAGTAAACATCATAGATCCAAATGGAGGTGTAAGTCCTCCTATCATTATATTTACAATAAATATCATACCGAAGTGGATTGGATCTACTCCAAATAGTTTTACGGCTGGTACTAAAAGTGGCGCAAGTATTACGAGCGCAGCTCCGCCTTCTATAAACATTCCAATAAATAGAAGCATAAGATTTATGACCATCAGCACTACGAATGCACTGTCTGTCATATTTACTAAAAGTTCTGTAATTATCTGAGGAATTCTTTCTAAAGTTAAATAGTATCCAAATACTTTGGCACTGGCTATTATAATCATAACTGAACCAGTAGATTTAACTGTGTCTTTAAGTATTATAGGTATATGTTTTAATTCCAACTTTTTGTATATGAAAAATCCTACAAATAATGAAAACACAACTGCTATTGCTCCGGCTTCCGTAGGAGTGAACATTCCAAGTCGCATACCCATGATAATGCCAAATGGTATTATCAAAGCCCAGATCGATTTTATAAATTGCGTTCCGATTTCACCAGCTGTTGCTTTGTTTTCTCGGCTGGGGATATAATTTCTTCTGACTGCAATTATGTGGACAGTTATCATTAATGAAATGGTCATCAAAATCCCAGGTCCATAAGCGGCCAAAAACATAGTGCCTACTGGAACGCCTGCGATAATTGCATATAAGATTAAATTTGTGCCCGGTGGTATAACGGGACTTACAGCCGAAGATGCCGCTGTTACAGCAGCTGAAAATGGAAGCGAAAAGCCTTTCTTTTTCATTTCGGGTACTAATATTTTTGATTGCATTGCAGCATCTGCATTGGCGGAACCAGAAATTCCTCCCATAAGCGCAGATAGCAAACAGTTAACTTGTGCCAAACCACCCTTAGTATGTCCTACCAATACATTTGCAAAGTCCATAAGCGCCTCGCTTATGCCCGAATAGTTCATTGTAGAGCCTACCATTATAAAAAACGGTACTGCTAGATATGGAAAAGATTCAATCGAAGTTACAAACTGTTGAATGACCATTTCCATAGGCATTGTCGTATTTAAAAATACAAAATAGAATAAAGATGAACCTATAAGTGCAAATGCAATGGGAATGTTCAAAAAGAATAGTATAAATAATACTACAATTGGTAATAATGACTGCACTATAAATCCTCCTCTTCTTCATATTTTATTTCAGGTGACATAATCATCCTGAAGCTTTTTATCATATTAATAACTGAATAAATTGTTATGAGTGCAAATGATACTACAATTACGGCATTGATATATTTATAAGAAACTTCTAAAGCAGCAGTAATCTTTGTAGATTCTTTTACATATATCATGCTAAAATAAAACATTGTTGCCGATAAAATGCAGACAATTATAGAAGTTATAAATTCGACAATTTTCCTTCCTCGCCAAGGCAAAAGTTGAACCACAGCTTCTACTCCAATCAAATGATCAGTTCTATAGGCATTTGCTAAGCCTAAGAATATAACCCAAACAAAACAACCAACTGCAACTTCTTCAGCCCAGTGGAATGTAAATTTAAAGAAATATCTAGTAATAACGTTCATGACTACGATAATTGAAGTTATCGACAAGAACACACTTCCTATATACAGTTCATAATTATCTTTAAATCTGCTTAGAAAATCTTTCATAATGTCCTCCTGTCATTGTCGCAGATCGGAAAGCCAAATCTTTCCGATCGCAACAATTATAATCGATTATTTTAAATTAGCTTTGATTTCTTTTAATTCCTTCATAATCTCGTCATAGATTCCTGGAGTCCATTTGTCAAATTTTGTAAATACAGGTGCAGTAGCTTCCATGAAAGCTTCCTGGTCTACTTCGTGGAAATGAACGCCAACATCTTTTAATTTTTGAGCATAATCGTCTTCAAGTTTAATAGTTTCAGTTAAATTGTCTTGACTTCCTTTATCAAACTCTTCTTGAATAATAGTTCTTTGCTCATCAGTTAAGCTATCCCAAACTTCTGTTGAGATTGTAATCGCACTAACGCCTAAAAGGTGATTCGTTAAAGAATATTCTTTAACATTTTCGTATTGGCCTGTGCCCCAATAAGTCATTATAGAGCCTTCAACTCCGTTAATAACACCTTGCTGAATAGCTGCATAAGTGTCTGGATAAGGCATCGATACAGGGTTTCCGCCCATAGCTTCAATTGTATAAGTATAAAGCCGACTGTTTGGAACTCTGATATTTAATCCGTCCATATCTTCAGGTGTCTTAATGGGCTTATCTGTCATCATGCTTCTAAATCCAAATACCCAGTCAAGTTCTAAAACTTTGATTCCCTGTTCTTCGGCTTCTTTGTTCAAATTTTTTACTAAATCTGTTTCAAGCATACCAAAATATTCATCGAAAGTTGAATATAAAAATGGTCCAGTTATTGCATTATAGTCTGGAACATAGTCGCCCAAGAAATTTACACCGTCGACCAATATCCATTCAGAGCCCTTTACAACTTGCTCCATGCCGTCCTTACCGATAGGTAAAATTCCGCCTGTGAACAATTGAAGCTCCAATGAACCATTGCTTCTTTCGTTGATCGCGTCTACTACTTTTTTAAGTGATTTTGCAGTTTGCTCTTCATCTACAAACTTCGTGCTAACTTTAATAACTCTCTTTTCTCCCGATGGAGCATCTTTTGGCTTATCGGATGTTTCTGTAGCAGCGTCTTTTCCTTCATCTGCGGGCTTGCCATCCTTGGCCCCGCCACAACCTGCCAATGTGAATAGCAATGCTATTACAAGTACAATTGACAAAAACTTTTTCATAAGTCTCCCCCTTATTTTTTTATATTCAAAATATAAAAAGTAAAATTTTTATATTAAGAAACCGTTTTACATGTGAAAAGTTTATACGAAATGCATTAAACATAAGTTGAGAAATCGTTATCTTTTTATCAAAAATATGAACCGCAATAGGATCCCTCCCGGGAATGAATAGCGGTTCTCTTCTCTCTACCTTGATTTAAAATTTAAACTTTCTTAAAAATAGTTTACCATGATGGCAAATTAAAAGTCAAGAAAATATTATATATATTTTATTCCCAATTAATTGGTAATCAATTAACAACCTTTATACATCGCTAAAAATCGATAAATCAGGTAAAGAAATCGTTATTGACAAATTCTTTTCGATAAAATTTTAGCAAAGTTTATTGAAGATTTTTATAATTCTGATTATCAATTTAACAATCTTTATTCGTTTGCTAAATCTAATAAATACAGTTCAATTAGCAAAGAATCTTAAAAACTTTGCAATATTTTATAAAATTCGTCGTCAGAAAGAAAAAATTTTATATCTGAATTAGACGAATTAATATTATTCAAAAGATCAGATTTTAAAATTGTCTATACTAAAAATAGACCCTAGACGTTTAAGATAATATATTTTCTCAAATTTGTTCTTTTCATTTGGCTATGTTACAATGGATTAATCGATAATTAAAAGCATTTGAATGTAGGTGAAATTCTATGATGAAATATAGATATAAGAATAAAAAGATGAAAAATACGCATCCGCTTTTAGTATCTTGTGGCCATTGTAAAACTCCTGTCGTGCTTTATCAAAAAGGTGGCAAGGGCAATCTTATAAAAATTCAATTTCCAAGAGTTTTGGAATGTTCAATGGATATTTTTAATGATAGAGGCCATTTGATATGTCCAAATTGTAAGACTGTACTGGCTAAAAGAGGAGATTTTCACGGCACTGAATGTTTTTGGGTACTTAGGGGTAAAGTCAATACGAAGATTTTATCTCATTATAATTATTAGGAGGGAAATTATGAAAAACAAATGGATTTTAGGCGCTATTATTCTGGGCCTTTCCTTTTTTGTCGCCATTTTATTTGCAAAACCTATTGGCGTCAGCACTCAATTTAGTGTTATAAGCGGAAAGATTCATCAAATAGTGCACGATACAATTTCAGAAACAGCTTTAATCGAAGAAGATTCTACTAGGGATAGCGGTTATCGCTCCAGCAATGCATATTACGATAAATCAGACGGAAAAATCGCCAAAGCAATTATGAATTTAAATAATTATGGAATGCTTTTCTTTATCAGCATTTTTATCGGCGCATTTTTAGGAAAGCTTACGATGGGCAAAAAACTAAATGCAAATAACGAGATTCCCAAAGAAAAACTTGGTAGCAAAAGAATTTTTCGTTCACTGATTAGTGGAGCCTTGCTGCTATTTGGCGCAAGATTTGCAGGAGGTTGCACAAGCGGCCATATGATGAGCGGTATGATGCAGTCTTCAGTTTCTGGCTTTATCTTTGCGGCAGTCGTCTTTATGGTGGCCATACCTGTGGCAATTGGAGGTGAAACGAGATGATAAAACCAATTCTTCTAGGTTTGTTTTTTGGTTTCAGTCTATACTATATAGGCGCCAATAATTATCACAATATCTTAGATATGCTGCGTCTTCGCAATATGACTTTGGGAAAGATCATCTTTTTCGCAATAGGCTTTGCTGCATTTTTGACTGGCATCAGTGCAAAATTGGGAATTTTAGATATTGGGCATTTTAGTGTAAAGACTATGCATCTGGGAGTTGTAATTGGCGGTATTATATTTGGCTTAGGTTTTGGCGCAATTGGCCGTTGCCCTGGAACTTGTCCAGCAGCAATTGGCGCAGGTGATTTTCGCGAAGCGATACTCGCATTTGTGGGCGGACTTATCGGAGCATTTTTGTTCTCATTATCTTATGGAAAATTTAAGGCGATGGGTATTTTTGAAAAATTAAATCTTGGAAAACTGACATTGTTTAAAATCAGCGATAAATTTCCAGCCGTATTTAATTTAGGCCATCAGGGGCTCATTATTATGGGAATAATTTTTATGCTATTGGCCTATATTATGCCAGTTGAAATTAGAAAATAGTATGACAAAAGGTGAAGATAAATTTTATCTACACCTTTAATTTAAATTTCATATTCAATATAAAATAGGGCCAATTTTAAGGCCCTATCTTTATTCACTTATATTAAATTCCATCACTACTGGATTGTGATCTGTATATTTGAAATTGGCATCTATCGTTTCTACGCTTTTGACATTTATATTGGGCGATACTAAATAGCCGTCGATTATATAATGATATGTGTCTTCTGAGCCCTTTTCATAAGGCTTATTATTAAGTCTGCTAGTCGGTATTTTTTTATCGCCTGTATGATATTTGAAGCCATCTTGTAAAATATCTTCTATAATTCTGCCAGGCGTCCAATGACCTTCAGTATTTGGAAAATCGAGTTCGCTTACATCGTAAAGTGATTGATTAAAATCGCCTGCCGCTATTACATAATTACCCATATTATATTCGGCTTCCATTATATCTAAAAGTTCTCTAGTTTGCGTTTCTCTTCCGCCTGTATCGTCATATGCTTCCATATGCAGATTTATGATTACTAATTCTTTATCGCTATCTTCTATCGGCAGTTTCGTTATGAGTAAACAACGCTTTAAATTTGCAAGTCTTACTGGCCATTTAAAAGGCACGCTTAAAGATCTGCGTTCTGCATGGTCGATAGAATAATTGGTTGATGTGACTAAGCCTGAATCTACTTTACCCATAGGCGGTATTGGAAAAGGAACGTAATTTGTCTTATAGTTTTCAGCATAGAAAGAATTTGTTTTAAAGACATTTTCTTCAAAATACTTTCTTTGATTAATATTGAAGCTACGCTTAGAATTTGTATCTACTTCTTGCAATAGATTAAAATCGGCATTCAATTCGTTTAAAATATTTGCAATGCCTTTTAAGTTTTTTTCAACTTCCTCTTTGCTATTTGCCAAAACGCCCTTGCCGCCGTCCATAAAGAAATCGGCTTCTTCGCCCAATGAGGCATATCCAATATTTAAAGATGTGATTTTTAAATCGGTATCGAAAGAAACTTTTTCTTTTCCGTCATCTTCAATTTCAAAGCTCGTAATTAAAGGCGGTTTAAATTCAGTTATTGTCAAAAATAAAATTAAGAGTACTAATGATATTAATATTACAAATATCACAATCGAAACGATTTTAAATATAATATTTTTTGCTGCATTTTTGTTTTTCATATTTAACCTCCATCTATATATATTATAGCAGAGTTTTTAAACTTTATTACATTTTATTTTATAAATACTGTAAGCCAAAGGGCATCATCTGTTGTTTTTAAGACCTTATGTGCTCTATTTTTTGCAATAAAAAAGCTATCACCTTTCTCTAAGGCAATTTTTTCACCCTCAAGTTCAATGACTGCAGCACCTCTTATAAGCACAATCCATTCATCTTGCTCTTGATTGTATGGGCCTGATGGAGCGCAATTTGAATTAATTTTTTCTATCAATATTTTTTCATTTTCAAATAGTTTTGAAACTCTTTCTTCTCCAGCTAAAACTTCAATTTCATCATATAGATTCAATAGATTTCACCTCATTTTTCAAAAACTTTCTACAAGCATCTATATCTTCTCTATTAGGTCTATCTTTATTTATTCCGCCCACTAATTTTAAAACAAAAAATGTATCTAATGCTTTACATTCAAAAACTGACTTTATTGTAATATTTCTATCCGAAAGATATTTTTTAAATCGCTTAGCATAGCTTAATCCACCTGTGCCACTAGTGTAGATTAAGACTATTTCTTTTGGAATTTCGTTCTTTTCAATAAAATTATAAATCGATTTATGCAGTTTAAACGCATAAATACCAGAAGCAAATCCTACAATCTCATAATTTGATAAATCGGCCTCTATATTTTTAGTGGCATCTATTAGATCGATATTTAAACCTTCGATTGCCCCTTTTAAAAGTTTTTCAGTATTCTTATGATGGATTGATGCATAAACAATTGCCATCTTTTTCATATTATTCCTCCAATTTTTCAGATACAATAGCAATATTTGAGCTCTTTTTATCTACATTTATCTCGATATTTTTAAAACCTGCCAAATTTAAAATTTCTTCTAATTCAAAATCCTCATAGATTCTCAAATCAATAGTTTTTATCCAATATTCACCCTTTTTAGGGTCGCAGATTTCATTTACAATTAAAAACTTTCCTCCTGCTTTTAAAATTCTTTTCACTTCTTTGAAAGCAGCTATGATATCTGTCCAAAAATATACCGTTTCAAATGCAGTTGCGTAGTCGCAAGTGTTGTCTGGCAAAGGGATGTTTAATACATTTCCTTGAAAGACTTCGCAGCGATTATTTAAAATCTCTTTGGAGTTTAGTTCTTTTGTTTTCTGCACACTGACTTCTGAATAGTCTAGACCGTAGACTTTCTTGGCTTTTTTAAGTTGCTCTTTTATATTCATACCCCCACCACAACCTAAATCTATTCCTATATCATCGGGATTTATTTCTAAAAATTTCATACCCCATAGAGATAATTTTTTATGTCCTTTATTCATCATGCTCACCATCAATTTTCCAGAAAAATTGTTCTGTGGCTTTATTACATTCTTAAAATATTTTTTTAGCATTATAATTTCCTTTATTTCAATTGATACTAATTTTCATTTCAGCTTTATTTTATCATCTCAAAATAATTTTGGTCAATAAAAACTGTTTAACAAGCTATTTTCATAATTATATGCTATACTATTTTAAGTGAGAGGTGATTTAATGTACAATTGTCCAAAATGTAATTGTGAATATGGATATGATGACGGAATGGCTTATAATTGCCCCGAATGCGGCCATGTGTGGACTGATTTATGCCTAGAAGAGGCAAAAGTAAAAGATGCTTTTGGAAATGAGCTTCAAGATGGCGACGATGTAATATTAAATAAAGATTTAAAAATGGGTTCACAGACATTAAAACGTGGCACAAAGGCTACAAAAATACAATTGATTGAAGAAGTTGACGGCCACGATATTGAAGCCAGAATCGATGGTGTGGGCAGAGTTTATTTAAAATCAGAATTTGTTAAAAAGCTATAAAAGAGCGATTATTATTTCAATCGCTCTTTTTTAAACGCTTTAAATTCATCAAGGCTTGGCAAAGAAATTTGTGCCCCTTCCCTTTGAACTGTAAGTGCTGCACATATTTGTCCATAATCTATTGCAGTCTCTATGTCTTTTTGTTCAGATAAAGCTGCAACGAATCCGCCTATAAAGCTGTCTCCAGCAGCCGTTGTGTCAACTGCATCGACCTCATATGCCTTAAAGAATTTTTGAACTTTGCCGTCTGTATAATATACGCCGTTTTTGCCCAATGTCACGATCAAATTTTTAACACCTTTTTTCAAAAGTATATTGCAAGCTCTCTTTATCGATTTTTCATCATCTATCTTCACATCGGTCAATCTTTGTAATTCGTGTTCATTTGGAATTAATATATCGACTAAACTTATTATTTCATCATCTAATTTTGTTGCAGGTGCTGGATTTAATACGGTCAATTTTTCATTCTGTTTTGCCATTTTTAAACCCATCCTCACAGTTTCTAAAGGGATTTCCAATTGAAATACAAAAATATCTGCCTCAAACTGAGCTGCATTATTTTTTAAATAAGAAGTATCCATAAGTCCATTTGCCCCAGATATTACGACTATATTATTATTGCCTTGATTGTCTACATTTATAATCGCAATACCTGATGGGCCTTTTTCAGTTTCGATTTTAGATATCTCGATGCCAGCATTTAGCATGGAGCTTTTTAATTCTGCTCCAAAGCCATCTTCGCCGACTTTACCTAAAAAAACTGTTTCTACTCCCAGTTTTGCCATAGCAGCTGCTTGATTTGCCCCCTTGCCGCCTGGAATTCGCATAAGATTCTTTCCCATAACAGTTTCTCCAGGCTTTGGTATTTCTTCAACTCTTACTACTAAATCCATATTGATGCTCCCGATTACTACGACTTTAGACATTTTTCCTCCTAATCAAATTTAATTATTTCTTTTATTAATACATAATTTAGTATCTTATTTAAGCAACGATTTATTTAGATATTTTATAAATCTTAAACTTCTTTATATATTATATCATTATTATTTTTTATTGCTTATTTATTTTGAAAATGAGTATAATATGTATATGAGGTGAATTATGAGAAGAAAAGATAGAGAAATGGATCGAGAGTATGCGCTCGACATTGTAGATCGATCAGATTACGGAGTTTTAGCTATTGCAGAAAATAATATTCCTTATACGGTGATACTTTCGATTGTGAGAGTTGGCGATTATTTATATTTTCATAGTGCAACTGGAGGTAAAAAAGTGGAGCTTTTAAAAGACGGTTCAATCGTTTCTTTGAGCTTTGCTTGCGATGTAAAAGTGCCCGAGCTCATAAGTCGTGAAAAGATTGAAGAGATGGTCTCAAAAGGCCAAGTTGCAACTTTGGGCTCAAGAGTCTACACTACAGAATTTGGTTCAGCGCATATTATGGGACGAGTTAAAAAAATAGAAGATGAGGAAGAAAAAATAATGGCGCTTATTGAACTTTGCAAAAAATATACGCCTAAAGTCTATGATTTAGCCAATGACTTTATTCAGATGAGTATAAACCGCACCAATGTTTATAGAATTTCAATCGATGAGATTTCAGGTAAAAGAAAAGCTTTTAACGAAGCTGGAGAGGAATTGAAATGGGGAGCAATCTAAAATATAAATTTATTAAATCCTCAAAACTGTTTAAAAATTTATCAGAAGATGAATTAAAAGATCTATATAAGAATCCCAATTTAGAATTTGCCGAATATAAAAAATCACAGATTCTATTTAACGCCCTAGATACGCCCAAATATTTATTCATACTGGGAGATGGGGCAGTAAAGGTAGAAAAAAACGATATTCACGGCAAAAAGGTTATTGTAAATCTATTTAAAAATTCTGGCACAGTCTTTGGCGAAGTCTATCTCTATTTAGAAGATAGAGCCTATGATTATTCTTGTGTGGCAATGAAGGATACCCGAGTTTTAAAAATGCCGCGCGATTTTTTGATAAGCCTTGGCGATTTAAAAAAACCATATTATAAGACTTTAGTCGACAATATGTTAGAAATTTTAGCATCTAAAGCTTACCATTTAAATCAAAAGCTATTAATTCTTGGAAGTTATACATTGCGCCAAAAAATTGCCAATTATATAATTCAGTTTGCCGATGAAGACGATTCTGTATATTTAAAGTTTAATCGACAAGAGCTTTCTGAATATATCGGTAGCACAAGGCCTTCTCTTTCTAGAGAACTGATGGCAATGGTTGACGAAAAAATTATTGAAGTTAAAAAAGATAAGATAAAAATCTTAGATCGCTCCTATTTAGAAGATATAATATAGAGCAATTATCTAGATTATTATTTATTTATTTTTAATCCACGCCTCTTTAATAGGGGCGTAATTTTTTAAAAATTTAGATTTCATTGAGTAGTTTTATAATTTAATAAAGGTGTATTTATAAAAATTTTCGATTTTAGTTCGGAACTTTTATGATTTTCATTTTCTTTCACTTTCCAAATTTAGATATTAAATTTTTTAATTTGACCATTATATCTATTTCTCGATTTATTACATATTGATAACTTTCGTAAAAAAATAATCCCTCAAAGCAAAATGCTTCAAGGGATTTAATATTATACTAAACTCAATACTGCCATTTCAGCTCCATCGCCTCTGCGCGGTCCCATTTTTATCACTCTGGTATATCCGCCGTTTCTATCTTTGTAGCTTGGGGCGATTTCATCGAATAGCTTTACTACGACGCCTTCGTCATAGATATATGCGAGGGCTTGTCTTCTGGCATGAAGGGTGCCTCTCTTACCGAGGGTGATCATCTTCTCTGCCATTCTCTGAGTTTCTTTTGCTCTTGTTAAGGTCGTTATAATTTGTCCTTCTCTTAAAAACGAAGTGGTCAAATTTCTTAGCATAGCTTTTCTATGCGCAGTTGGACGACCAAGTTTTCTCAGTTTTGCCATTTTCTACCTCCTTCATGCTTATTCTTCTTTTGCCTTTAGACTCAGATCTAATTCAGCCAATTTATTTACAACTTCTTCAAGCGATTTCTTACCTAAGTTTCTGACTTTCATCATATCTTCTTCAGTCTTTTGAATCAGCTCTTCAACTGTATTTATATTGGCTCTCTTTAAGCAGTTGAAGCTTCTGACGCTAAGGTCTAATTCTTCTATGCTCATTTCGAGTGCTTTTTCTTTTTCATCTTCGTCTTTTTCGACCATGATCTCAACTTCTGATACATGATCTGTAAGCTCTATGAATAAATTCAAGTGTTCGGTCAGAACCTTAGACGCTAAGCTGACGGCTTCTTCAACACTCATTGAGCCATCTGTCTCAACGTCGAGAATAAGCCTTTCGT
This sequence comes from Tissierellia bacterium, assembly GCA_030537765.1. Taxonomy (GTDB): domain Bacteria; phylum Bacillota; class Clostridia; order Tissierellales; family Peptoniphilaceae; genus JAUNVH01. The sequence goes on from JAUNVH010000021.1 coordinate 12,441, forward strand.
AGTCGGTTCTTTGGCCTACACGCGTGTTTTCTTTATTCCAGTTTACTCTTTTTACCGGAGTAAAGTTTGAATCTATCAATATGGCACGTACATCTGTCTCTTCTTCTTTACGGCTTTCGGCAGTTACATAGCCTCTTCCGCGCTCACAGACGATTTCCATTTGTAGATGTCCATCTTCATTTAAAGTTGCAATATGATGTTCTGGATCTACAAGTTCGATATCTATGCCTGTTAAAATATCTTTGGCTTTGACATCTCTTGGTCCTTTTACATCTAATACCATATTTACTGGCTCATCTACATTCATCTTGAGAGTCAGATTTTTTAGATTCAATATAATTTCGGGCACATCTTCCAACACGCCCGGTAAGGTGTCAAATTCATGACTAACACCTTCTATGATTACTTTTGATACAGCCGCTCCCGGTAGAGAAGATAGCAATATTCTCCTAAGCGAATTGCCTACAGTTATTGCATAGCCGCTCTCTAGGGGTTCGACGATAAATCTTCCAATATTTCGATTTCCGTTTTCGTGTTGTATCGAAATCATAGGTTTTTCAATTTCTATCATTACCTTAAAACCTCCTTCTTTTAAAGGCTATAGGTTTAAACTCTTCTGCGCTTTGGCGGTCTGCAACCGTTGTGCGGTATAGGTGTTACGTCTTTAATCATATTGACATCAAGGCCTGCAGCTTGAAGAGATCTGATTGCAGCTTCTCTTCCAGAACCTGGTCCTTTAACATATACTTCTACAGTCTTTAGACCATGTTCCATAGCTTTTTTTGCAGCTTCTTCTGCAGCCTGTTGAGCAGCAAAAGGAGTAGATTTTCTTGATCCGCGAAAACCTAATTGTCCGGCACTTGCCCATGAGATAACATTTCCGTTCATATCGGTAAGTGTTACCATTGTATTATTAAAAGTTGAAGCTATATGAGCTTGACCTTTTTCTATATTTTTACGTTCTCTTCTTCTGGTTCTTGTACTTCTACCTTTTTTCGGTGCCATAAACTATATCCCTCCCTTGCTATTTCTTCTTAGTTATAAGTTTTTTAGGTCCTTTTCTGGTTCTTGCATTAGTTTTAGTCTTTTGACCTCTAACGGGCAAGCCTTTTTTGTGTCTTATACCTCTATAACAATTTATTTCTTTTAATCTCTTTATATTTAATGCGATATCTCTTCTGAGATCACCTTCGACATGATATTTGTTGATCTCCGTTCTGATGTTTGCAACTTCAGCTTCAGTAAGATCTCTAACTCTGGTGTCATAGTCTACTTCTACATTGTCCAAAATTTCTTGAGCTCTTTTTCTGCCTATGCCATAAATATAAGTCAAACCAATTTCGATTCTCTTATCTCTAGGTAGGTCAACTCCAGCAATTCTTGCCATTAATTATTACACCTCTCTTTTAAATTATGATTACTAACCTTGTCTTTGTTTATGTTTAGGATTTTGACAGATAACCATAACTTTTCCGCGTCTTTTGATTATTTTGCATTTATCGCACATCTTTTTAACTGATGGTCTTACTTTCATTAAAATCCCTCCTTCGATTACTTGTTACGCCAAGTAATTCTGCCTTTTGTCAAATCATAAGGCGAAAGTTCTACCTTTACTTTATCTCCGGGAAGTATTCGGATGTAATTCATCCTTAGCTTGCCGGAAATATGCGCCAATATTTCATGACCGTTTTCAAGGCGTACTTTGAAGTTTGTATTAGGGAGCGCGTCTGTCACGACTCCTTCCACTTCAATTATATCTTCTTTAGACATATATACCTCCCGTTATTTATTAAAAGGTTTTAATACACGACGAATATAAGCATCATTAAATTGATATTTGCCTGAATCTTTAGTTTCGATTCCATCAATAATATCTTTATATACCATAAGATGTTTTAGCTTTTTCTTTTTTGGTTTAGCGATAGTTCTGTTTACGCCATTAATTATGCCGACATATTGTTCGTCATATATTTTGTAAATTAAGAATACTTTTCCAAAATCCCTGCCGTTTTTTGATTTGACAATTTGTCCTATCCTTACGGAAGCGGTATTTTCCATGGAAAATTACTCCAATCCTTTAAATATCTCTTCGGTAACTTCTTCGATCGACTTAGATCCGTCTACATCGAATAAAAGTCCTTGAGCTCTATAGTAGTCGATAAGAGGTGATGTTTGAGCAGTATAAACTTTAATTCTGTTTGTTACTGTCTCTTCGGTGTCATCTTTTCTTTGTAAGAGATTTGCACCGTCGTCATCACAAACTCCTTCAGTTTTTGGAGCATTAAACTTTAGATTATACGTTTTGCCACATTTTGGGCAATATCTTCTAGTAATTGCTCTTTCTACTAAGAAATCTTTATCGACATCAATATTTATAACTTTGTCCAAATCGATTCCAAGTTTATCTAACTCGGCATCGAGTGCTACAGCTTGCGCAACAGTTCTTGGAAAACCGTCAAGCAAAAATCCGTCTTTACAATCTTCTTTCATAATGCGGTCCTGAGCAATTTTTACTACTAAATCGTCTGGAACCAGCATTCCCTTCTCGACATATTCCTTTGCTTTTTTCCCAAGCTCTGTCTGTTGAGAAATATTTTCTCTTAGAATTTCACCTGTGGAAATATGTGGAATATTAAACTTTTCAATAATTTTTTCCGCTTGCGTTCCTTTGCCTGCCCCTGGTGGTCCCAATATAATAAGTCTCATACTTCCTCCTCAATTATTTAAGAAAACCGCTGTAGTGACGTATCAACATCTGTTGTTCTATAGATCTTAATGTCTCAAGTACAACTCCAACTACGATTATAAGGCTCGTGCCTCCAAATTTCATCGGAATCTTTCCGAAAATTGAAAGGAATGTCGGTAAAGTTGCAAGTATTGCAAGGCCTATTCCGCCCACAAATACTAAGCGATTTACTACCTTCGACAAGTAATCGGATGTGGATCTACCCGGTCTTATTCCCGGAACGAATCCGCCATTTTGCTGTAAGTTCTTTGAATATTCTACAGTGTTAAATTGTAGAGAAGTGTAAAAATACGTAAAGAACATTATTAAAGCTATATTTAAAATCGTTATAATTACTATACCTTGTGCAAAATCTGTGGTGAACCATCTGTGGATGAAATTAGTAAAAGCACCGGCATTTTTTCCTTTAATCAATACGATTGTAGATGGGATTGCCAAAATTGAGTTGGCAAATATTACCGGCATTACTCCTGCCATCGATACTTTTATCGGTATATGAGTATTTTGTCCGCCATACATTTTTCTGCCCACAACTCTTTTTGCATACTGTACTGGAATTCTTCTTTCGCCTTCGTTAAGAAGTACTACAAATAGAATTACAAAGAATGCAAATATTGCAAACAGAATTATTGCTATCCAACTCAAGTCTCCAGCTTTTGCCATAGATATCATTCTAGTAATATCTGCTGGCATTCTGGCCACAATACCTAAGAATATTATCAAGGATATTCCATTCCCAATACCGCGCTTTGTGATTTGCTCACCGAGCCATACTAGGAACTGCGAACCTCCAACTATGGATAATATTATTATGACATTTTGCAACATATTAGTACTTTGTAGAGCTGTTCTAAATACACCAAATGTGTAACCTATAGCTGTTACTGCTGCTAGGGCAACTCCTAAATACTTTGTGTATTGCTGAATCTTTTTTCTTCCTGCTTCGCCTTCTTTAGAAAGTCTTTCTAAAGCTGGAAAAGCATAAGTTAAAAGCTGCATTACGATCGATGCTGTGATGTATGGATAGATATTTGCAGCAAATATTGAATAGCTACTAAAAGCTCCTCCACTCATCATGTCCAAGAAGTCTAATATTGAACCGCTTGAACCTTCAAAGAACATCGCTATTGCTCTTTTGTCCATAAATGGTACTGGTATCGACGCACCAAGTCTATAGACTAAGAGCATCATTAGCGTGAAGACCATTTTTTTTCTAATTTCTTTAATGCCCCACGCGTCCTTCAGGGTGGACAGCATTTTAAATCACCTCTGCCTTTCCGCCCGAAGCCTCTATCTTTTCTAAAGCAGATTTAGTGAAGTATTGAGCTTTTACTGTTAGCTTAACTTCTAAATCGCCATTTCCTAAAATTCTAACTCCATCTTTGGCCTTTTGAAGTTTAATAAGTCCTGCTTCATGAAGAACTTCAGGTGTTACAACCGTTCCTTCTTCGAATCTATTTAAGCTGGATACATTAACTTCTGCCCATTTCTTAGCGTGTATATTTGTAAAGCCTCTTTTTGGAACACGTCTGAATAATGGCATTTGACCTCCTTCAAAGCCAGGTCTTACACCGCCACCTGAACGAGCTTTTTGACCCTTATGGCCACGGCCTGAAGTTTTTCCTAGACCTGAACCAATTCCTCTGCCAACTCGTTTTCTTGGTTTAACTCCGCCACCTTCAGCCGGCTTTAAATCATGTAATTTCATACATACACCTCCTCTTAGTCTATAAGTTCCACCATGTAATCAATTTTTCTAATCATACCTCTAATTTGAGGTGTATCTTTGTGTTCGACTACGTGATTTATCTTTCTCAAGCCAAGAGCTTTAACGGTATCCTTATGATCCTTTGGTTTACCGATAAGGCTTCTTTTAAGTTTAATCTTAATAGTTTTCATTAAGCTTCCTCCTAACCGAGTATCTCTTCTACGGTTTTGCCTCTCAATTTGGCAACATCTGCTGCCGTTCTGAGTTCTTTTAAAGCAACCATAGTAGCGTTTACGATGCTTCTTGCATTCGCACTGCCAAGTGATTTAGCTCGGACATCTGAAATTCCTGCAAGTTCGCATATAGCACGCATTGCTCCACCTGCGATAACTCCTGTTCCTTCAGGTGCCGGTTTGAGCATTACTTTGCCTGCGCCGTAAACTCCAACCACTTCGTGGGGAATAGTTGTGTCAAGACGTCTAATCTCAACTATATTCTTTTTAGCTGCCTGAACTCCTTTTCTGATGGCTTCTGGAACTTCATTAGCTTTTCCTGTGCCTACGCCGACATGACCGTTTTGGTCACCTACGACAACTAGAGCTGAAAATCTGAAGTTTCTACCACCTTTTACAACTTTGGCAACTCTATTTATATTTACTACTTTTTCTTGCAAGTCTAATTCTCTTGCATCGACAAATTCTCTTTGCATTTTTCCCCTCCTATGTTAGAACTTAAGACCGGCTTCTCTTGCGCCCTCAGCGAGTTCTTTAACTCTGCCATGGTAGATATTTCCGCCTCTGTCAAACACGACAGATTCTATACCTTTTTCAAGAGCTTTTTTAGCAACGGCCTGACCCACAGCTTTAGCAGCTTCTTTATTGCCACCATTTTCTAAGCCTAAGTCTTTATCTATACTTGAAGCGGCTACCAAAGTATTGCCGGTAGTATCGTCAATAATTTGTGCGTAGATATGAGCATTTGATCTATATACATTAAGTCTCGGTCTCGAAGCAGATCCGGACACTTTAGTTCTGACTCGCGCATGTCTAACTTTACGCGATGCATTTCTATTATATTTATTCAGCATCTAATTTATCCCCTTTCTACTTACCTGTTTTTCCGACTTTTCTGAGTATATACTCATCTTTATATTTAACACCTTTGCCTTTATAAGGTTCAGGCTCTCTATAACTTCTTATTTTTGCAGCATGTTGACCAACTTTTTGTTTGTCAATGCCTGATACAATAATAGAGTTTGGATTTGGCACTTCAACTTCGATTCCATCGGGATCTTCAAGTTCAATCGGATGTGAAAAACCTAAGTTCAATACTAGGTTTTTGCCGCTCTTTGAGGCTCTATAGCCTGTGCCGACAATCTCTAATTCTTTTTTATATCCTTCTGTAACGCCTTCTACCATGTTATTTATAAGTGATCTTGATAAACCATGAAGAGCTCTGTTTCTCTTAGTTTCAGACGGTCTTTCAACTTTTAATTCGCCATCTTCTATTACAATCTTCATATTTTCGACAATAGCTTGTGTCAAAGTGCCTTTTGGGCCTTTAACTTCTACTACGTTTTTATCATTCACTTTAACTTCCACGCCTGAAGGGATTACAATCGGTTTTAAACCTATTCTTGACATTTAATAAAACCTCCTATAATTACCATACATAGGCAACGACTTCGCCGCCAACGCCTTCTTTGCGCGCGTCTCTGTCTGCCATTATGCCCTTCGAAGTGGACATGATAGCCACTCCCAGGCCACCTAATACTTTTGGAACTTCGTTAGCTTTAACATATACTCTTAAGCCGGGTTTCGAAATTCTTTTAATGCCTGAGATAATTTTTTCTTCGTTTTGACCATATTTCAAATTTATTTTAATAATACCTTGCTTATTGTCTTCAATGACGTCGTAGCTCTTAATAAAGCCTTCATCCAAAAGAATTCTTGCAATTTCTTTTTTTACATTGGATCCGGGAACTTCAATTGAATCATGCTTGGCATTACTACCATTTCTTATTCTGGTAAGCATATCCGCAATAGGATCTGTCATCATAATAAACTTCCTCCTTTCAGGCTATTACCAACTTGCTTTTCTAACGCCCGGAATTTGCCCTTTATAGGCAAGTTCTCTAAAGCATATACGGCAAATACCGTATTTTCTTAAATAAGCATGAGGTCTGCCGCAGATTTTGCATCTGCTATATGCGCGAGTTGAAAACTTTGGTTTTCTCTTCTGTTTTGCAATCATTGATTTTTTTGCCATTCTTTACCTCCTTATTTAGCAAAAGGCATGCCCATTAGTTCCAAAAAAGCTTTCGCTTCTTCGTCCGTTTGAGCTGTTGTAACTATGCAAATGTCCATGCCTCTAATGGCGTCAATTTTATCGTATTCTATTTCAGGGAAAATAAGCTGCTCTCTAACTCCGAGATTGTAATTTCCTCTGCCGTCAAATGAAGACGGTCTAACGCCTGTAAAGTCTCTTACTCTAGGTAAAGCTATATTCATTAACTTGTCCAAAAAGTCATACATCTTTTGACCTCTTAAAGTCACTTTGCAACCTACATTCATGCCGTCACGAATTTTAAAGTTTGCAATAGATTTTTTTGCCGCCGTTACAATTGGCTTTTGGCCTGTAATCGTGGTTAGGTCATTAACTGCAGATTCTAAAACTTTTGGATTGTCTTTAGCTTCTCCTACTCCACAGTTTACAACTATTTTTTCAAGTTTTGGCACTTGCATTACGTTTTTATATTCAAATTTTTCCATCAAAGCCGGTACGACTTCTTCGGTATATTTATCCTTTAATCTGGATTCCAAATCCGTAACCTCCTTCCGACTACTTAATAGCTTCGCCGCTTGATTTCATAAAACGGCTCTTTTGGCCTTGGTCGTCTATCTTGTAGCCGACTCTTGTGCCTTTTTTATTTTTCTCGTCATAATACATCACATTCGATATGTGAATCGGAGCTTCAAGTTGTTTTATTCCGCCGGGCTTTTGTGGAGATGTGGTCTTCATATGCTTAGTAATCATATTTATACCTTCCACAATAACTCTTTCTTCTCTTGGCATAATTTTTAAAACTTTTCCAACTTTGCCCTTATCTTTTCCTGCAATAACTATTACTTTATCACCGGTTTTAATACGCATTTTAGCACCTCCTAAAGTACTTCTGGAGCTAGAGAAATTATTCTCATAAAGTTTCCAGCTCTTAGCTCTCTTGTAACAGGTCCGAATATACGCGTACCTACCGGAGTCTTATCTTCTTTTATAATAACTGCTGCATTGTCATCAAATTTTATATGAGTTCCATCAGGTCTTCTGATACCTTTTTTAGTTCTCACTATAACCGCTCTAATAATTTCGCCTTTCTTGACAACTCCGCCGGGTGTTGCACTCTTGACAGAGCATACAACTAAATCACCAATATTGGCAGTTCTTCTCTTACTACCACCAAGTACTTTGATGACTTGTACTTCTTTAGCGCCAGAGTTATCTGCGACTCTCATGCGGCTTTCTACTTGCATCATAAAAAGCTACCTCCTCTTTAGGTCTAATCGGCCTTCTTTATAATATTTACGACTCTCCATCTCTTTTGTTTGGATAGCGGTCTGGTTTCCATAATCTTTACAGTATCGCCAATTCCGCATTCATTTTGCTCATCATGAGCTTTGAATTTTGTCGTAACTTTCATCTTCTTGCCATATTTTGGATGGGTTGTAATTCTCTCAACTGCAACTACTACAGTCTTGTCCATTTTATCCGACACAACCACGCCAGATCTTACTTTTCTACTATTTCTTTCCATCGCGTGTTATGCCTCCCTTCCCGCGCTTAATTCGCGCTCTCTGATAATTGTCTTTACGCGAGCAATATCTTTTCTAACTTTCTTTAGATTTGAAGGATTATCAAGCTGGCCGGTAGCCATTTGAAATCTTAAATTAAAGAGTTCATGTTTAAGATCATTTTCTTTTTTTGATAGATCTTCAGTCGATAATTGACGAATTTCCTTAACCTTCATTGGAAACCTCCTTCTCCAGTGCTTCCTTTGTTACGAATCTGGTTTTAATCGGAAGCTTCATAGCCGCAAGACGCATAGCCTCTTTTGCAGCTTTTTCGCTTATTCCGCCCATTTCGAACATAACTCTGCCCGGTTTTACAACTGATACCCAGTATTCCGGTGAGCCCTTACCCGAACCCATACGAGTTTCTGCCGGCTTTTTAGTAACCGGTTTGTCCGGGAAAATCTTAATCCAAATATTTCCACCACGTCTGACATAACGAGTCATGGCACGACGTGCTGCTTCTATCTGATTTGAAGTGATCCAGCAAGGTTCCAATGCAACCAGGCCGTATTCACCATAAGTTATCTTATTGCCTCTTTGTGCCTCGCCTTTCATGCGGCCACGTTGTTGTTTTCTGTATTTAACTCTTTTAGGCATTAACATAAAAACTTCCTCCTCCCTTTAGAGCTTAATTGTCTTTTTTATTAAAAGATCTATTTCCGGATTGAGAATTGCCGCCCCTTTTGTTTCTACGGGAGTCATTTCTTCCTCTTCTTCTGTTTCTTCTTTCATCTCTCTTTGGCTTTAGTGGTGCTGCAGCCTTTTGGCCTGGCAGTACTTCGCCTTTATAGATCCATACCTTAACACCCAATTTTCCATAGGTAGTATCGGCTTCTGCAAATCCGTAATCAATGTCTGCTCTTAGAGTTTGTAGCGGAATGCTGCCTTCTGAATAGCCTTCGCTTCTGGCAATATCTGCTCCGCCAAGTCTTCCTGCAACCATTGTTTTAATTCCCTTAGCGCCCATTCTCATAGTTCTTTGAATGGATTGCTTCATAGCTCTTCTAAAAGAAATTCTTCTTTCCAATTGAGCTGCAATATTTTCAGCAACTAATTGAGCATCTAGTTCGGGAACTTTTACTTCTTCTATATTTACAATCACAGATTTTCCTGTGAGTTTTTCAAGCTGTGCCTTAAGTTCGTCAACACCTGCTCCGCCTCTACCGATAACCATGCCCGGTTTTGAAGTGGATATAGATACCTTAACTTTATTAGCCGCTCTTTCAATCTCAATTGAGGAAATACCTGCAATAAATAATTTTTCCTTAACGTATTTTCTAATCTTATTATCTTCTACTAATAAATCTCCAAAGGATTTTTTATCGGCATACCATTTTGAATCCCAATCTTTAATTATACCGACTCTAAGTCCGTGCGGGTTTACTTTCTGGCCCATTAATTACCCTCCTTCACTAATCTCTTTCTTCGACAACTATTCCGATATGGCTCGATCTTTTTAAAATTGGATATGCCATACCTTTAGCCTTTGGTCTGAATCTCTTCATAGTCGGACCATCATTAGCATAAGCTTGTTTGACAAAGAGCTTTTCTCTGTCTAAGCCTAAGTTGTTCTCCGCATTTGCAATAGCGCTATTTAGAACTTTTAGCAATTCATGCGCGCCACGTTTAGGTGTGAAGCTAAGTAGTGCCAGAGCTTCATCAACTTGTAACCCACGAATTTCTCTGCAAATATAGTTAACCTTGAGAGGAGATATTCTTATATATTTTGCAATTGCTTTTGCTTCCATTTATTATCCTCCTACTTCCTATTTAATCTCGGCTGACTTTTCGCTTTTTTCACCAGTACCGTGTCCCCTATATACTCTAGTGGGAACAAATTCGCCTAATTTATGGCCTACCATGTCTTCCGTTATATATACGGGCACATGCTTTCTGCCATCATGTACTGCTATAGTATGTGATACCATTTCCGGAAAAATAGTTGAACGTCTTGACCAGGTCTTAATAACTTCCTTTTTGTTTTCTTCGTTGAGCTTGTCAATTTTCTTTAATAGATGCTCGTCGATAAAAGGTCCTTTTTTCAGTGATCTACTCATTATTTCTCCTCCTACTTGGTTCTTCTTCTAATTATATACTTATTGGATTTCTTTCTCTTCTTCCTTGTCTTCAAGCCGCGTGACGGTTTGCCCCAAGGAGTCATTGGAGAAGGTCTTCCGATAGGAGCTCTGCCCTCACCACCACCATGTGGGTGATCAACTGGGTTCATAGCCGAGCCTCTAACAGTAGGTCTAATACCCATATGTCTAGATCTTCCGGCTTTACCTATCGTAATAAGTTCGTGTTCAATATTACCAACTTGTCCAATAGTCGCTCTACATTCTTGTCTTACAAGTCTAAATTCTCCTGAAGGAAGTCTAAGTTGAGCATACTTTCCTTCTTTCGCCATAAGCTGAGCTTCAGTACCTGCACTTCTTGCAAGTTGAGCCCCACGTCCTGCATGAAGTTCAACATTGTGAACAGTAGTACCAATTGGAATATTTTTAAGTGGCAAAGCATTACCCACTTTAATATCAGCTTCAGGTCCCGATTCAATAATGTCGCCAACTTTAAGCCCTACTGGCTGAAGAATATATCTCTTTTCACCATCGGCATAATTTATCAAACTGATATATGCAGATCTATTTGGATCGTATTCAATAGTTGCAACTTTTCCGGGAATTCCGTCTTTATCTCTTTTAAAATCTATAATTCTATATTTTCTCTTCGCTCCGCCGCCTCTGTGACGAATTGTAATTCTGCCTTGGAAGTTTCTTCCGGCATTTTTTTGTAGACTAACAGTCAATGATTTTTCAGGTTTCACCTTACTAAGATGTGAAAAATCAAGTGATGTCATATGTCTACGAGCGGGAGAAGTTGGTTTATAAGTTTTTATAGCCAATTTATGTTCCTCCTTAGCTTCTATTACATACCTTCGAAGAACTCAATTTCTTTCGAATCATCAGTAAGTTTAACAATGGCCTTTTTATAAGAAGCGGTGAAGCCTTGAGTAGCTCCTTGTCTTTTCAATTTTCCGCGTCTGTTTTGTGTATAGACCTTTTTAACTTTTACATCGAAGATTTCTTCAACGGCCTTTTTAATATCAGGCTTAGTAGCCCTTTTATCTACAACAAATGTATATTTTTTTTCTTCCATATCGCGCATGGATCTTTCTGTAACAATCGGTCTGATAATAATATCGTATATATTCATTATGCAAACACCTCCGAAATCTTATCCAAAGCATCCTTAGTCACGACCAAAGAATTGTATTTTAATAGATCATAAACATTGATATTTTGAGCCATTTCCGTTTTAGTATTAGGAATGTTATTGCAAGATCTAATCACATTTTCGCAATTATCAGCTGTAACAACATAGGCTTTTTTATCAGCATTGATTGATTCCAAAACCTTAACCATATCTTTAGTCTTTGGCTTTTCAAAGTTTAGAGAATCTAAAACGATGATTTCATTGTCTCTGGCCTTAGAAGTCAAAACGCTCTTCATTGCTAATCGTCTTATCTTCTTAGGAGTAGTATATGAATAATCTCTAGGTTTCTTTGCAAATACAACTCCGCCGCCTCTCCATTGTGGTGAACGGATACTGCCTTGGCGTGCTCTGCCCGTGCCTTTTTGTCTCCAAGGTTTTCTTCCGCCGCCTCTCACTTCTGCGCGAGTTTTTGCCGAATGAGTTCCTTGTCTTTTATTTGCACGAATATTTTTAACAACTAAATACACGGCATGTTCATTTACTTCTATATCAAATATATCAGGGTTTAAATCGTAATCTCCGACTTTTTCGCCCGTCATACTTAAAACATCTAATTTAGGCATAATTGTCCTCCTTTCTCATCCGTCTTTATTTCTTAACTGCGGATTTAACCTGAATCAGGCCTTTTTTAGGACCAGGGATAGCGCCTTTTACCAAAATCAAATTTTGATCAGGTATAACTCTAACCACGCTCAGGTTTTGAACAGTCACTCTGTCATGTCCGGTTTTTCCGGCCATTCTCTTGCCTTTGAAAACTCTGCCCGGATAAGCAGAGGCACTTAAACCACCTGGCATTCTATGGAATTTAGAACCGTGAGTTTCACGACCTCTTCCGAAACCGTGTCTAGCAACAACACCTAAAGTTCCCTTACCCTTAGAAGTACCCACAACATCTACAAATTGTCCGGCTTCAAAAACATCAGCCTTAATTTCATCACCGATATTATATTCTTCGGGATCTTCAACTCTAATCTCTCGTAGATATCTCTTATAATCCACGCCAGCTTTATCGAAATGTCCCTTAGTCGGTTTATTAACTCTTCTCTCTTTAACTTCGCCAAATCCCACTTGAATTGCATTGTAGCCATGAGATTCAACAGTCTTTTTTTGAACCACAGTCATTGGTTCACATTGAATAACAGAAACTGGAATTAAAACACCCGTATCATCAAAAACTTGAGTCATTCCAACTTTTCTGCCAAATACACTTTTCAATTATTACACCTCCAAAATTATAGCGGATTGCATTGCAATCATATAAAGGAATAATTATATAATTATAACTTTATTTCGATATCAACGCCTGCCGGCAAATTGAGTTTCATCAGAGAATCAACAGTCTTTTGATTTGGTTCCAAGATGTCTATTAAACGCTTATGCGTTCTTTGTTCAAACTGTTCTCTGGAATCCTTATGCTTGTGAACAGATCTCAAAATAGTGATAATTTCTTTTTCAGTCGGTAGTGGCACCGGACCCGATACTTTAGCACCTGTGGCCTTTGCCGCCTCGACTATTCTTTGCGCACTATTGTCGAGAATTTCATGATCATAAGCTTTAAGTCTGATTCTGATTTTTTGATTCTTGTTTGACATTTTTTACCTCCTATCGCAAGTTTCCTTGCGACTTTTGATTTGCCGATAAACTTAGCCGGGTGTTCCACGCCCGACACTTAAAAAATAACAGCAAATTAAAGTCGCTCGATTTGTGAATCGAACATTCTCGGCAGAAATTTCCCCGGCCGTGCATCATCTCAATTGCTGTTATTATAGAGAATGTCGCGCCGAGCCACCTTCTGCGTCATAGATTATTCTTTTTTACGCACTTAGTGATTATACAACAGATTCCATATGATTACAAGCCTTTTTAGCAAATTTCTTGAAATTTTTTCTTAAATTAATTTTTAAGCATAATTAAAAGAAGGATCTGCTCCTTCTTCTTATAAAATATTATTCTATTTTTATTTTATTTAATTTTTTAGGAAGTTTGTTGAGTTCATCTTTAGAATTTCTATAATCCTCAATATTTTTATCAAAATTAATTTCTAAAATCATTTCAGTCCCTTCTGTGTCTATTCCAAAAATTAATTCATCATTATAAAGAGAAAGATTCTCTAAATCTTCTATTAATATATTGAGTAAAACGCTATTTGCAAATACAGCTTTTGGGTCTCTTTTGAGATCATTTTCGCCTTCAAAAAAGATTATTAAATCTTTGTCTTCTATTTCAAAATCTTTAAATTCCAAATGCGACCAATTGAGAGTCTCAATAATCTTTAAAACTTTATCTTCATTTGTCAAATTAGTTTTTAAATCGTATAGATTAGTTTCTTTATCACAAGCTGAAAAAAATAAAATGAAAATCAAAAAGAGTAATAGACTGAATTTTTTCTTCATAATTATCTCTGTCCTCTCTTGTTGTCTTTAAATTTATCTACATTGTTGATAAGACTTTTAAATTCTTTCTAATAAATTTATTTATAATTTACGTTCACGATTAAGCCCTTATTCTTTAAATAATTAATATATGTTTTCATATCTAAAAAACCTGGGAAATTTTCCTTCATTAGAATATCTCCCTCTTTTTCTAAATAAGCATCAATTTCGGACTTTTCCATATCACCAAATATTTTTTCTTGATCTCTTACGTCATAACCCACCGTAACAATTTTTGTAACTTTAAATTCATCAGTCAAAGATTCTGCTCCAGTCTTTATGGGAAATAAAATGCAGAAGATAATAAATGAGATAATTAAAAATTTTTTCATAATGTCCCTCCCCTCAAATCTTTTGACAAATATATAAAATCTTTTCTAATGTAATTATATCTTTTTTTTTGCAATTTCAACTATAAAAGTGGTGAAGTAGTAAAAGATTTCTAAAATCCAAATCATTCTTTTATTAATTCATTAAGGCTCACTAGTTTTTCTGACAAATTTTTTAAATCTTTTTCAAATACTAATTCGGCCGTAAAAACTCCTAAAAAATTTTTTGTCTTTATCCTTTTTTATGTTCATTTTCTTTCTAAAAGCGCAATACATTCTGTATGTGCAGTAAATGGGAACATATCGTATAGTTTTAAGTTTTTTATTTCAAAACTAGATTTTAAAATTTTTAAATCTCTTGCCAAAGTTGCTACATTGCAACTGATATATGCAAGTTTTTCACAGTTTGAATCGATTATTCTGTCTAAGACTAATTTATCGCAGCCTTTTCTTGGAGGATCTAATATTATCTTTTTGGAATCTATTTTATTTCTTTCCAGATAAATTTCCGCTTTTTGTGCATAGAATTTTACATTTTCAATTGCGTTTAGTGCTTTGTTAAAATTTGCATCGGCTATTGCGGATTTTGAAGATTCGATTCCTGCACCTTTTTTACAAAGTTTCGCTCCCATTAATGTCATAATACCCATTCCGCAGTAGATGTCTGTAAAAGTATCAATATTTTTTAGTTCTAAAAAATTTATCGCTTGATTATAAATTTTTTCGGCCTGAATTCTATTTGTCTGTAAAAAAGATTTTGGCGAAACTTTAACCTTTATATCACAAAAACTGTCATAAAAATTTTTTTCGCCTGCTAAAAATGTAATTTCATCACTGTAGCGATGTCCGTTTTTTCTCCTCTTGGAAAAATAGATTGATTTCGCACCAATTTCTAATAGCTTTTGTGATATAGTATTCAAATTTTTAGGTTCATCTTTTCCAACTAAGATTATCATATATTCGCCCAAATTATTTTCTCTAATGCCGATTTCTATAAAGCCATTCGGGTATTTCTTTAAAACTTTTATAAATTCGCGAGTATTTCTTGGCGCAATTAGGCAATCATCTATATCGATTATATTGTTCGACTGTTTATTGAAATAGCCAATTTTTTTGTCTTTTATTTTTAATTGCACATGATTTCTATAATAATATGGCTCATACATGCCCTCAATCTCAATATTAAGATTTTTTATATCAGCAAATTTTTTTAATATATCTTTTGCATAGTTTTTCTTAAATTCTAAACTATCATTGTAAGAAATATTTCTGAAGCTGCAACCGCCACATTGTTCAAAATATTTGCAATCGCTTTTAATTCTTAAAGGCGATTTTTCTATTATATCTATCTTTTTAGCTATCGCATAATTTTTCTTTTTTTTAATAATTTCTGCCAAAATTTTATCGCCTACCACAGTTTTATCGACAAAGTAGACTAAATCTTCAACCCGTCCAACTCCAGAACCTGTGGCAGAATAGTCTTCTATTTTTATTTCAATTTTCTTCATTATAATCACCCATTTAAATTTAAATATAGTTTATCATATTTGAAATATATTTTAAATTTTAAAAAGCACCGGATTCTATCCGATGCTCATTTAAACTATACTAATTTTTCAGGTACTACAATTTTGTCAAATTCTTCTTTTGTCAAATAGCCCAGTTTTAATACTGCTTCTTTTAATGAAATATCTTCTTTATGTGCAAGCTTTGCAACTTCGGCGGCCTTATCGTAGCCAATATAGGGATTTAATGAAGTTACAAGCATTAAAGATCTCTTCATATTATAGTCAATCACTTCATAATTTGGTTCAAGCCCCGAGAGGCATCTCTCTCTAAAGCTATTCATCGCATCGCCTAAGAGTTTTGCCGATTGCAAGAAATTATATGCAATAAGCGGCATGAATACATTTAGCTGAAAATTACCTTGGCTTGCAGCAATATTAATTGCTGTTTCATTGCCCATTACTTGAACACAAACCATTGTCAAGGCCTCTGCTTGTGTTGGATTTACTTTGCCCGGCATGATTGATGAACCAGGTTCGTTTGCAGGTATTATAAGTTCGCCTATGCCGCATCTTGGGCCGGATGCTAACCATCTGATGTCATTTGCAATCTTCATAAGATCTGAGGCCAAACTTGCCATTGCGCCATGCACGTATGAAAATTCGCTTTTAAAGCTAAGAGAAGTGAATTTATTTTCTGAAGTTTCAAATTCAAAGCCCGTAAGTTCGCTCATTTTCTTTGCCACAGTTTCTGAAAAACCTTCGGGCGCATTAAGCCCCGTTCCGACTGCTGTTCCACCTAGCGCCAAATATCTAAGATCGTCTATTGCACACTCCAAGCGTTTTAAATTATTTTCTAATGTATGTTTCCAGCCGCCAATTTCTTGCCCTAGTGTCAAAGGCACTGCATCTTGCAAATGCGTTCTGCCCGTTTTTACGATTTTTAGAAAATTATTTTCTTTTCTCTCAAGCTCTAAGATAAATTCTTTTAAAGCTGGAATTGTATTTTCCATCAAAATTTTATATGCCGCCACATTCATAGCCGTTGGGAATGTGTCGTTAGAGCTTTGGCTTTTATTGACATCATCATTGGGATGTAGGATTTTTTCATCATTAGTAAAATTGGCATAATTGGCTATGACTTCGTTCATATTCATATTGCTTTGAGTTCCAGAACCAGTTTGCCAAACTACTAATGGAAAATTATCGTCCAAGACTCCTTCTAAAATGGCATCTGTCGAAAGTGTTATGGCTTCGAGCTTTTTGTCATCCAAAGTTCCAAGTTCATAATTTGCCATTGCTGCCGCTTTTTTTACATATGCAAAAGCTTCAATAATTTCTTTGGGCATTTTTTCATAGCCTATTGGAAAGTTTTCAAAGCTCCTTTCAGTTTGCGAGCCCCAGTATTTGTCAGCAGGAACTGCAATTTCTCCCATTGAATCGTGTTCAATTCTGTAATCCATTTTTCCTCCTTCTAAAATTATCTCTTAATTCTAGTTTTGAAATCACCCGGGATTACATCTCCTTCTTTATAGAGTTTTCCAACTGCTCTTTTAAAGGCAGATTTTGTCATATGCACCATATCTTTTATTTTTTCTGGATGAGATTTATCTCCGATTGGGATTTCGCCACCATTATCTTCTAATATATCTAATATCTTTTCCGCATCTTTATTTATCTGTATATAGGCTCTGTCTCGAAGGCTAAGTGTCATTCGGCCAGCTTTATCAATTCTTGCAACTCTAGCTTCAATTGTTTCTCCAATATCGAATATGCCTTTGACTTCTCTTTTTGGAAGAAGCGCATCATATTTTTCATCAATTGCAACAAAAACTCCATATTCATCTGAAATTCCATAGACTGAACCTGTAACATTGTCATTTTCTCTATATGGAGATTTTTTCAAAAGCGAAGATTTTATATCTTGTGTAATTGCAAGTCTATTTGATTTATCTACATAGAGTTTTACAAGATAAGTTTTTCCAACTTCAATTATTCCCCTAGATTCTGAAAATGGCAAAAGCACTTCTTTTTCCAAACCTAGATCGAAAAAATAGCCTATATTTGTTTTGGCTTTGGCTTCTAAATGGCCAATGTCTCCAACTTCCATAAACGGCTTTTCCGTCGTAGCTATAGGTCTATCTTCCGAATCTTTATATACAAATACTTCTAATTCATCGCCAATATCTACATTTTTATCAACATATTTTTTTGGCAATAAGACTTCTTCACCGCTCTGTTCATCAATTAGGTAGACGCCTTGTGATTTAAGTCTCTCAACTTTTAATTTATTAGTTTTTCCTATATTCATATTCCGCTCCTCAGTTTTTTATTTACTCAACACTCAAATCTTAGTTTATCATATAATCGTCGGAAGATAAACGGTATTAATTTAGATAAAAACTGAATTTTAATTAATACATGGGGTATAAAATAATGAGGTGAGAATATGAAAAAAATAGGTATATTGATTGAAAATCAATTTGACGAACAGGAACTGATCTATCCATATCACAGATTGCGTGAAAATTTTGAAGTAATCTTAATTGGCAGCAAGGCCGATACAGAATATACTTCAAAGTCGGGACTAAAATTTAGATCTGATATAGCATCTAGTGATGTCAATCCCAAAGAAATTGGCGGATTGATTATACCAGGAGGATTTTCTCCAGACTATATGAGAAGATGCGATGCCACAATTGCATTGGTGAAAAAACTTAATGAACAAAATACTCTCATTGGTGCAATTTGTCACGGCCCATGGGTTTTGGCCTCTGCTATAGATTTGAAAGATTTGGATATAACTTCATTTTATTCTATAAAAGATGATTTAATAAATGCCGGTGCAAATTGGATTGATAAAGAAGTTGTGCGCAGTCAAAATATTATAACTGCCAGGACTCCAAAAGATTTGCCAAAATTCATGTTAAAATTTCTATCGGCGATTAATTTTGTTTAATATGTAAATTTAAAGGATGCTAAATGAAGCATCCTTTCTATATCTTATCTGTAATCAATGCTGAAATAATTGAGCCTATGCCAATTAGTCCTATAATTAAAAAACCAGCTTTCAAACTAAAAAGATCGCTTATGATTCCCAAGATTATGGGCCCAAGACTTACTCCTATTCCAAATAGAGTCTGAAATACGCTCATCGTAGTGGTAACAGCTTCTTCTTTCGCCCCTCTGACAGCGATTGACATCAGTAGAGAAAACGCAATTGCAACTCCCGAACCAGATATCATCTGCAATAGATATAATTGATTTAAACTCTTGGCAAATGGAGTTATAACAGCCGCGATTGTAGCTAATAAAAATCCTAAGCTCAGAGTAATTTTGTCTCCCAGTTTTCTAGAAAATAATGTACCTGTCAAAAACGAAAAAAGTATTTGCGGTAAAATAAATACCATCGATAAAATACCAAGCTGTAAGCTCTTAGCTCCTAATAAATCAGCTACTAGCGGCGTAAAATTATAAGCTGTAGAATAGGCCATAAACTGAATAGTTGCGCCAAGTAGCGATACGAACATGACTCTTTTATTTTTTAACACTTCTAAGAAATCATTTAATTCCATCTTAGTTGTCTTTGGACTTTCTTTATGTTCTCTTATCGAAAGATTTATCAAAAGTGAAATTGTCGATATAAATACACCAATTAAAAATATTGGATTTATGCCCATATGCATGGCCACAAAAGAACCCACAATCATACCTGCCAATTGTCCAATTTTATTATCAGTATTTATTAAGCCAATAGCTTTATCAGATTCATCAGCGGCAAAATAAGTTATAAAAAGCGTAGTAAAATGAACCCAAGTTGCAGATGCAATTCCTCCAATGGCTCTGGCAATTACAATTGCAAATGGCTTTGGAAAAAGATATAAAATTAGATTATTAAGAATAGCGCAGATAATTCCAATCGTGACGAATAATTTTTTAGTTCCCAGCTTATCGGATAAAAGCCCCAAGGGTATTCTAAAAACCGTTTGAGTAATTCCGTAAACTCCACCAATAAGTCCTATGAGTTTATATGAAGCGCCCAAATCTTTTGCATAATTAGAAAGCTGCGGCACATAGGCATATAGCGAATACCAAAATAGTATTACGACTAGCGAAAATGAAAGTTTTTTATTTTTAAACACCTCGTCCACCCCTTTCTCAATTCTTTATTATACCATTTATAATATTTTTATGTGGACTATTTAAAAATTAAATAGAAATCGAATTTAAATTTGAAAACAGATGCTAAATTTAGC
Source organism: Tissierellia bacterium (assembly GCA_030537765.1). Taxonomy (GTDB): domain Bacteria; phylum Bacillota; class Clostridia; order Tissierellales; family Peptoniphilaceae; genus JAUNVH01. The sequence goes on from JAUNVH010000021.1 coordinate 32,535, forward strand.
ATCTGCTTTATCTCATATGTCCGCAATAAGGACAAAATTCAAAATCATCTTCAAGTTTTTTACCACAGTTTTGACAATAGTTTAAATTGCTACTTTCAAATGAAGCATAGTATTTATCGTCTTTTAAATCATTTGAATTTAAATTCCTATTTGGATTTCTCAGTATTTCCATACCGATATCTTTATCTATTTCTATATTTCTATTGCAGCAATTAAAATGTGCAAAAAATCTCTTATTCCATCTAAATGTAGGAATGAAAAACAGACTCAAAACTGTTTCAACCATATAGATATCTACTCTCCCCCATCTGCCACAGCGATTATGAGTATACATATTTTGACTTTTAATTAATTTTTCTCTATCGCTTATTCCAAATATAAAAAACATAATATTCTCCTATCTTCCCCAAAAAATTGAACCAAGTCCTCGCTTTACGCCAATTGCTTTTACGGGACAGACCTCGTGACAACAAAAGCAAGATATGCATTTCTTTTTATCAAAAATTGGCAAATTTGATTCATTAAAGCTGATAATTTGCGCCGGACAAATTTCTCCGCAGCGTTTACATTTTATGCAGCGTTCATGCAAGAATTTAGGCTTAGATTTTAAACTGTTTACAATGATCGAACGCAGTCTTCCTCCTATAAAATTTGGTAAAAAACTCATATCTTGTGAGCGTGGCATTTTAAATTTAGGAATTTCAGCCAAATCAAAATCGTTTATAATTTCTATCTCTTGAAACAGCTTTCTCTCGCGCGAAAATTTTACTGTGAGTACATCTTTTTCTAAAAATCCAATCTTATCGATTAAGACTTTATCAATCGCATAGGGATTGAAGCCTGCTGCCAAAATTTTTGATTCAATCGGATCGCCTCCTGAAGGGCCATTGCCCTCCATGCCAATCACACCATCTACTATTGTAAATATGGGATTAACAGCTTCACAAACGTCTATTATATGATTTGCAAAGTTTTCAGCATTGTGCATTTTAAAATGGTTTTTAGCTTTTTCAAGGCCTACAATCGCGCCATACATATTTTTGACTGCACAAGTAAATGTCATCATAGAATGAGTTTTTAGCTTGCAGATATTTATAATATAGTCGACCTCAGTCAATACTTTCATAATATCGAATGCTTTTAATTTCTTTGCATTATCTGCTTTATAATTTAACGATTCGCAATTATAGTTTAAAGTAAAATATCCACCTTTTTCGGCATCTATTAATCCAGATTGTTTGTATATGCTTCTGAGCGCTGGCTGAGTCAGCGGCCCTGCAGGGCTGTCGCCCACAATAACTTTGTGTCCGTTTTCATATAAGATTTTTGCCATCTGCTTTACGATTTCTGGATGCGTAGTAACTGCGTATTCAGGCGCTTTGCCAATTAACAAATTGAGTTTTAAAAAGATTTTAGACTCTGGTTTTAAAATCTCTAATAAATTGGACTCATCTACAATTTTCTTTAAGTTTCTATATATTAAATTTTCATCATAATTTACCGTTTTATAAATATATACTCTATCCATAATTTTATTATAACATAGTTTTTTTTACT
>JAUNVH010000056.1 GCA_030537765.1 Tissierellia bacterium
TAATCACTATATACTATTTTTCCATTGCAGATCGTATATTTTACTTTTCCGCAAAGCTTTTCTCCTATAAAGGGCGAATTTGAAGATTTGGAATGAAATTTTTCGACTATATATTCTTCATCTTTATCAAATATCACAAGATCGGCTTTTGCGCCTAGTTTTATTTCTCCTGCATCTAATTTATAGAGCTTTGCGGGATTTACTGTCATTTTTTCTAGCAATTTCATAAGACTTATTACATTTTCTTTTACTAAATATTTTATGCCTAAGCCCAAAGCAGTCTCCAATCCAATTATTCCGCTCGGCGCTTTAACAAAGTCTAAAGCTTTTTCAGATTCAGAATGTGGGGCGTGGTCTGTAGCTATGATTGTTATTGTATCGTCTTTTAGGCCTTGTAAAATTTTTTGTCTATCGCTTTCAGTTCTAAGCGGGGGATTCATCTTTGCTAAAGTATTTTTTTCTAAAACTAAATCTTCAGTCTTTGAAAAATGGTGTGGAGTAACTTCGGCAGTGAGATTAGCTCCTTTCTGTCTAAAGTATCTGACTATATCTACTGACTCGCCTGAACTTATATGCTGAATATTGATTTTTGCACCGGTATTAAGACATAGTGCCGCATCTCTTGCAACCATTATATCTTCAGAAATTGATGGCGCTCCATACAGGCCTAGCTTTTTTGAAATTTCGCCATGATTTATTCCATTTTCTCTATTTAGCATTGGATCTTCTTCATGAAAAGATATTGGCACATCTAATTCTTTTGCCCGCTGCATGCCTTCTAATATTATGGATGTATTCGTATTTGGTATGCCATCGTCTGAAAAACCTATTGCACCTTTTTTTATAAGTTCTTCCATATCTACTAGTTCGTCGCCCTTAAAACCTTTAGTCAATGCTACAATAGTATGCACATTTATCTTTGCGGCTTTTGCCTTTTCTAATATATATTCTAAAGTTTTTTGATTGTCGACTATGGGATTTGTATTTGCCATGCAAATAACTGTTGTAAATCCACCTGCCGCCGCAGAATTTGCGCCCGAATAAATATCTTCCTTATGTGTAAATCCTGGATCTCTAAAATGCACATGCGCATCTACAAGTCCGGGCGCCACAATTAGGCCCGAGGCATCTATTCCTTTGCCTTCAATTTTTCCCATCTCTGCAATTTTTCCATTTTCAATTCTAATATCTGAAATTTTATCAGTCTTACTTGCGGGGTCAATTATTCGTCCATTTTTTATTAGCATAAAAACCTCCCAGTTTTATATTTTAGATTATGCCTCTAATCTCTTCTAAATCTTTTATGCCAAATTTTTTCATATATTCTCCTATGCCATCTATAATTTTTGGCATCGTAAGTGGATCGATAAAATTGGCTGTGCCAACTTGAATTGCAGTTGCGCCAGCCATTATAAATTCTATGGCATCTTCATAATTTGAAATTCCGCCAAGGCCCACAACTGGAATTTTAACAGCTTTTGAGACATCACGTACCATGCGTAATGCAATTGGCTTTATTGCCGGCCCAGAAAGGCCTGCTGTTATATTTTCAAATACTGCTTTCTTATTATAAATATCGATGGCCAAAGCATTAAATGTGTTGACTAATGATAGTGCATCTGCCCCAGCCCTTTCACATTCAAGAGCTACTTCTACTAAATTATGGGCATTTGGCGAAAGTTTTACCATGATTTTTTTGTTGCTAATTTCTTTTATTGTTTTTACTATTTCATATGCCGTTTTGCATTCCATCCCAAAGGCCATTCCACCTTCTTTTAAATTTGGACAAGAGATATTTAATTCTATAATATTTATATCTGTCTGTTCTAATAATTTTGCACCTTCGATATAATCTTCAGTATTATTTCCACCTAAGTTTACAATGATTTCAGCAGAAAAGTTTTTCATATATTCGAGTTCATCTCTTATAAATCCTTCAACCGATGGATTTTGAAGTCCTATACTATTCATCATGCCAGATGGAGTTTCGTAAACTCTCATGCCGTTATTTCCAGCTTTTTCGTGAAATGTTAGTCCTTTTGTGCTGATGCCACCTAAGATATTTAAATCGAAATAATTTGAATACTCTCGACCAAATCCAAATGTGCCCGATGCGGCTATCACCGGATTTTTTAATTCTATTCCACAAAGTTTTGTATTAAGCATCGTTTAACACCTCATTTGACATAAATACTGGTCCTTCTGTGCATACTCTTTTTAATCCAGCCGTAGTTTTAGTCACACAGCCAAGGCAAGCGCCAGTTCCGCATGCCATATGGTTTTCTAAAGAGAGCTGAGCCTTATTTAAATCGATTTTAGTTTTTATGGCTTTTAACATCGGCGTTGGACCGCAGGCAAAAATTTGATCATATTTTTTGTCTTCATAGATGGCTAAAACTGTGCCTTTAGTTCCTTCCAAGCCCAAATCGGATGAAATTTTAATCTCGTTGACGAATGGTCTTAGTTCGTCTATAAAGTATGAATAATCTCTAAAGCCTGCATAGAGATCGATCTTGCAATTTAATTTCTTTGCCAAATAGTACATTGGCGCAATTCCGATGCCGCCAGATATTATTGCTACTTTATCATAATCTTTAAGTTTGAAGCCATTGCCTAGAGGTCCTAAAACCGAGATATGATCACCTCGTCTTAGTTTTGAATATGCTTTTGTGCCACAGCCCATTACGAGATATAAAAATGATATAGAGTTTTCATTTATATCGCAGATGCTAAAAGGTCTTGGCAAAAATTGAGCACTATTTTCTTCTCTTAGCATAAAAAACTGTCCCGGTTCGCCACAAAATTTTCCTGAAACAGTCATTTTGTAAACTCCTTCGCCAATTTTTTCATTGGACAATATCTCTGTATCTATATATGCATCTTTATATTCCATAATTTCTCTCCTTTTATTCTTCTATATCGAGCAATTGATCGCAGTATTCACAGGCATAGACTTTTTCGTTTTTATCTATTAATTTAAACTTTTGCTCTATATTTCTTTCAGTTGTAGTTACGCATCTGGGGTTTTTACATTTAAATATGCCTTCGAAGTTTTCGGGCAGATTGACTTGCAGCTTTTCTTTTATGATTTCATCTTCAATAATATTTATTGTCAAATTGTCATCTAGAATTGAGAGCGCCTGCAAATCAATATCGACTTCGTTTTCAATCTTTATCAAATCTTTTTTGCCATATTTTTTTGATCTGGCATTGATAATTAGCGCGACTCTATAGTCGGCCTTATCTAGCTCTAGGAGTTTAAATATTTTATATCCCATGCCAGGCTTTATATGATCGATTACAATTCCCTTTTTTATACTAGTTATACTTAGCATTTCTCCACCCCCAAAAGTTTCATTATTAATGCCATTCTGGCATACATTCCGCATTTTACTTGTCTAAAATATTTTGCTCTTTCGTCTGAATCGACTTCAATTGAAATTTCGTTCACTCTTGGAAGCGGATGAAGTACTATCATATCTTTTTTGGCAAGTTGCATTTTTTTGGGAGTCAAAATATAGCTGTCTTTTAATCTCACATAATCGGCTTCGTTAAAAAATCTTTCCTTCTGAACTCTTGTCATATAGAGTATGTCTAATTGATCGATGACATCTTCTAATCTTTCAACTTCTATATAGTCTTCGCTGTTGCCATTGAAGGCTATTGCTTTTACATATTCAGGAATGCCTAGTTCTTGTGGCGAAATCAATATGAATTTATTGTCTTTAAATTTTTTCATCGATTTGATAAGTGAATGGACCGTTCTGCCAAATTTTAAATCTCCACACAGTCCAATAACTAAGCCCTCTAAGGTGTCTTTTGATTCTAGGATTGTCAATAGATCTGTAAGTGTTTGAGTTGGATGATAATGGCCACCATCTCCCGCATTTATTAGCGGCACATCTGTATATCTTGCGGCCAAATGTGATGAGCCCTCTTTGGGATGGCGCATTGCAATAATATCTACATAGGCGCCAACGGTTCGAATCGTATCTATTAAGCTTTCACCTTTGGCAGCCGAACTTGAACTGCCTTCTGAAAAGCCCACAATTTCACCACCAAGTCTTAACATTGCGGCTTCAAAACTGAGACGCGTTCTAGTTGAAGGCTCAAAAAAAAGAGTCCCCAATATCTTACCATTACAGGCATTTGAATATTCTTTAGGACTCTCAATTATCTGTTTAGCCAAATTCATTAGCTCAAAAATTTCTTCAACTGATAAATCATCAGGTGTTACTAAATTTCTTCCTTTTAACATCTTCTCGTCTCCTCTTTTTAAATTTGATAGGATAAGATAGATTTTTAGAAATTTCTATTTATCCTTTTTGAACTCTCTGGTTCAAATTAAAGGTTTCTTTTCAAATAATTTTAACACGTTTTTATAAATTATGTCAATCAGATTCGAGCTTTAAATTTTTTATTTTATATCAAAACTAAAAGACGCATCCTTTTGGATGCGCCTTCATTATCGATTCTATTATTCGATTATTTTTGTTACAACTCCTGATGCTACT
>JAUNVH010000022.1 GCA_030537765.1 Tissierellia bacterium
TTTTCGTCAGCAATAAATCTAACTAATGAACCAGGAACAACAGTGTTAACATTAACTTCGTTCCAGTTAGTTCCGTTTGTAACTACTGTATCATAAGTGAAGTTATAAACTTGTTCTTTATCTTGGTTGATTTCCATTTTGCCTGCTTGAAGTTTGGAAACTACGCCAATCTTGATGCCCCAATCAACTTTGTTTTTACCAACAAGGTTTAATTTGTGCATTGCATTGTAAATCATTACAAAAGCGTCTTTTCTAACTGCAGGAGCGTCTGAATTAACTAGAGTAATTCCTTCAAGAATTCCAAGTTCTTCAGCCCATCTGATATAGGAAGTAGCCCAAATAGCTTCGTCTTCCATTTTTTTAGTAAGATCTTTTTTAACGATTCTTACTAGCATTGTAGCAAGTTCTGCATAAGTTACGTCATTTGATGGTCTGAATGTGCCATCTTCATAACCGATAACTACGTCTCTGCCGCTAGCTACTTTTGTTCTGTTAGTTGCAAGAACTGAAACATAGCCATTAGCCCAATGGTCAAGATCTACATCAGGGAATACTTTAATAGCGCCCTTTAATACATCTGCCAATTTTTCTTGTCCAAGAGTGTAGACAAGAAGTTTTGATACTTCTGCTCTGGTGATAGTTTTGTCTAATGCCAAATCAGGATTAGTATCATCTTTGTTTACTGTTCTTCCTACGACAACTTTGTTGTCTACAAGCCACTGAACTTTTGCATCGTTAGTTGTTAACGGTGTAGTTTCAGCGAACACTGCGGAAACAGTACCTAGTACCATCACTAAAGCAAGTACTAGTGAAAGAAATTTTCTTTTCATGTGTCTTTCGACCTCCTTAAAATTTTTGTAGAATTGCAAATTTTAATTTGCATTCTAACATCTTATTATAGCTTTTATAAACTTAAGTTTCAAGTTAAGTTTATAATTTAGCGGTCAGCGGTTGGCAAATCTTTGAACCGCCTCCGCTGTTATTAATATTATACACGAGTTAGCCCAAAAGTAAAATTACAAGTATATTACAAAACGACTTATATTTTGTAATATTGGTCTTTTTTTAGAATTTATGATTATATTGTTTTGTTTTTTCTATTATATTCTATTTTATAGTGGTTTTTATATGCTTTTTGTTTTTGCTTGTTCTATTTTTTGATTTATGTCTTCTGTGAAGCTTTTCATTTCTATTTTATTTTGGAACGCTCTTTTTGGTATTACGTATGCGCTTTGGCTATCCATAAATAGATAGACTGCATCTTCTGATGTTTTGGCTTTTGCAATTTCTTCGTAGCCATATGTCTTTTTGTCGCCTTGTACTTCTTCTGTGAAATTGTCTTCATTAAATTCCATTATGCGCTCTTGAAATATGATTTGGCTTTCGGGCTTTGCCATTGATTTTTCTACTTGCTTTTTTACTTGCCATTTGAATATCTTTCCATAAAAGACTGCCCAAAGCATTACGAAGCCTATTATGACGGCGTAATTCCAAATTGGCGTTGTGGATTTTGATGATATTGCATAGATGGCTAATGATATGACGATTATCATTGGCGAAAATCTTTGGATATTGATTTTCTTTTTTATTTTTTCGTCATTTGCTATATAGTATTGATTGAGTTTTAGCATATCGTCTTTGTTTAATTTAATTTTAAATTTCATCTTTTCTCCTTTTTAATCTCCCACTCCAAAATCTGTATTGTTTAATAGTATTTCTACTTTTGGATTTTCTTCTAAGTATTTATATTTTTTTAAAAAATAGTTTATTATTTCTTCGTCTCTCTTTATTGCTGTGCTATTTTCTATATAGATATTTATGCATATTCTATTGAAGTTTTTTAATGCTAAGTTTATATCTTTATCTATCATTTCTTTTGTTTGGCCTTTTATGCCGATTAGCAGACAGATTTGATCAAAACTTTCTTTTGCTTTTTCTATATCTAATTTGAAGCCTTTTTTTAAGACTTTGTTTCTAAATTCTTCGTCAAATGTTTCGATTCCGCATTTGAATTTTAATTTTATGGGCGAGAAATATTTTTTTAGATTTTTTATTTCTTCTATATAATTATAATGTGTTTCGAATGAGATTTCTTCTATGTTTTTTTTAATTGCTATTCTTTTTATCTCTTCTATTGTTTCTTTTGGCAGTTCAAAGACTGAGCCTGAATTTATTATTTCTAATTTTTTAAATTTTCCGTCTATCTTTTTTAATACTTCGCTATTTGTTTTTATTAGTTCTTCAAAATTTTTAGAATTGTCTTTTATATAATCACAAAATGCGCATCGGCCCCAATTGCATGGATATGATTTTAAAAGTGCGATTTCTCTTGGATTTTTTTCGGTTATTTTAGAATATCTTTGCAAGGGACTTTACCTCCTGTTTTTTGTGTAAGTTTTCTATAATAATATTATAGCAGTGTCGGAAATTTTATCCAACACTGCTTTTTTAATTCTTATTAAAATGAATCGTAATAGATTTTGTCATCTGGTATTTGTTTTGCATTTAATGATTTTACTATCGATTCTATCATGACGGGCGATCCGCACAGATATGCTGTGTAATTGCCGCCTTCTTCTACATATTTGTCGATTGAATTATTGACTCTGCCTTCGTCGCCTTCCCAGCCCATTTCGGGTGTTGTTCTGGAGAGTGTTGGCATAAATTTGAAATCGTATAATTTTTCTTCAAACATTTTCATTTCGTCTAGCAAGAATAGATCGTCTGGTGTTCTTGCTCCGAAGTAGAATCTGGCTTTTCTCTTTATGTCGTGATCTAGCATATGATAGAGGATTGATCTTATTGGGGCAAAGCCTGTTCCGGCTGCTACGAAGATCATTTCGCCTCCGTCGTCTTCTTGGTAGTGGAAATCGCCATATGGTCCGTTTATATTTACTTCATCGCCTTCTTTTAGATGTTGATGCACATAGGTTGTGGCTATTCCTCCTGTGTAGCCTATTAATAGTTCGATATGATTGGAATCTTTTATTGATGAGGCTACTGAATATGCTCTATATACTTCTTCGTCATTGCCTTCATATGCCGGCGCTTTTAATTGTACGTATTGGCCGGGTTTGAATTTTATGGTTTCTCCTTCTGGCAATTTGAATCGAAGTCTTTTTATCTTTGGCGTGAGCTGTTCTACTGCTTCGACTGTTGTATCATATTCTTTTACATTGAACAGTTCTTCTGGTATTTCTATTCTAATTTCTTCTTTGACTTTGCACTGACAAGAGAGCCTTACATTTTCTTTGGCTTCTTCTGGTGTGACGAATGTCTTTTCTGTTGCGAGAAGTGGGCCTCCGCCTGATAGCACTTTTACTTTGCAATATCCGCAAGAGCCTTTGCCTCCGCAAGCTGAGGGTATGAAGATTTTTTCGTTTCTCAGTGTATTTAGTAGAGTTTCGCCACCTTCTACTATTAGTTCTTTGTCGTCATTTATTATTAGCTTTACTTCGCCATAGTCTGCGATATATTTGTCTGCTATTGTGAGCAAGAATGCCAATGCGACTGATATTGCGCTGACTGCGGCTACTGTGGTTAATATTGTTGTCATGGCTTCACCTACGATATTTGAACTATTCCGCTAAAGCCGATGAATGCCATTGCCATTATGCCTGTGATTATTAGCGTTATGGCTGGCCCTCTTAGGCCTTCGGGTAGTTGATTTTCGTTTATTCTGGATCTGATGCCTGCCATTGAGATTATGGCGAGAGCCCAGCCCAGTCCTGAACCTATTCCAAATGCTACTGTCTGTAAGAAATTATATTCTCTTATTACCATAAACAGACTGACTCCGAGTATTGCGCAGTTTACTGTTATTAGTGGCAAGAATATTCCCAGTGAGTAGTAGAGATTTGGTAAATATCTTTCTAATATCATCTCTAGCAATTGCACAAAGGCTGCTATTGTTAAGATGAATATTATGAATCTGAAGTTTTCGAGCTTTAGTGGAACCATTATATAATGGTATAGTAGCCAGTTTAGTACTGTGGTTACACTCAAGACGAATGTTACTGCTATGCCTAAGCCCGTTGCGGTTTCAACTTCTTTGGAGACTGCTATGAATGAACACATTCCAAGAAAGTTTGAGAATATCATATTGCTCGTAAAGATTGAAGCAAAAAATATTACTATTGGATTTATTGTCATTTAGGTTCAGCTCCTTTCTTCTTTAGTTGATGACTCGTTGAAAACCATATTATTAATGCGAGTATGAAAAACGCTCCTGCTGGCATTATCATCATTGTCCATTGTGTCATGCTTTCGGGGAGTATTTGAATTCCAAATACTGATCCAAAGCCTAAAATTTCACGCACGAAGCTGACTATCATTAATACTAAGCTGTAGCCCGCACCTGCTGCCAAGCCGTCAAAGAATGATGCGACTGGCGGATTTGAAATTGCGAAGGCTTCTGCTCGGCCCATGATTATGCAGTTTGTGATTATTAGCCCGACATATGGCCCTAAGGCTTTGCTCATTTCTGGCATATAGGCCTTTAAGAATATATCTACTAATATTACGTATGCTGCTATTATTAAGACTTGCACCATCATTCTGATATGCTTTGGTGTCTTTTCTTTTATGAGTGATACGGTCATTGATGAAAACGCCGTTACAAATGCCAATGCTACTCCCATTATGAGCGAGTTTAACATTCTATTTGTGACTGCGAGTGTGGAGCAGATTCCGATTACTTGTACTGTTACGGGATTGTCTGCCAATATGCCCGTTTTCATTATCTTTTTTATATTTGTCTTAGCCATTATTTTCCCTTCCTTTCGTTTATAAATTCGGAAAGGTCTTTATTGACCATATTTGTGACGAATGTTGAGGTTTGTGTTGCTCCGGCTATTGCATCTACATTGCCTCCGGGCGCTGGTCTTGAGATTATATAGATTTCTTGATTTGGATCTATTTTTAAATCTCTATACTGTTCTTTATAGGGCGCTTCTGATATTCTGCCACCTAGTCCCGGGGTTTCGTCTTGTTTTATAAATTCGATTCCAGTTATGGTTTCTAAATCTTTTTTTATGCCGATATATCCGTCTATTGATCCCCAAAGTCCCGGTCCGTGAAATGGAACTGCATAGGCTACTAATTCGCCATTTTCTTTAAAATTATAGACCGGAAATTCACTGTCATCTTCGGCAGTGATTTCGTCGTCGAAAATTTTTGCTATTTCTTCTGGACTTTTAGTTTCATCTAATATTCCAAAGACGTTTAGGATTTTCTTTTTTAGTTCTATATCTTTGTTAAATTCGATTTTGTCTTTTGTGACATAATCTATTCCTGCTAAGATGCTGATTATGAACACTGTCAGTATTAACATGAAGATTATTGGATATACGGTTGATTTTTGTTTTGTCATGCTGCAGCCGCCTCCTTCTTCTTTTTCTGACGCTCTCTGATTACATAGTCGATTATTGGCGCAAAGATATTTCCAATTAGTATTGCAAACATTACGCCGCCACTAAAGAGTGCAAAGCCTCTTATTATGACTGTTACGGCTCCTATGATTATGCCGTATAGCCATTTTCCTTGCACTGTCTTTGCTGCCGATACTGGATCTGTTGCCATAAAGACTGTTCCTAGCAAAAATCCGCCAAGGAAGATTCCATATATTGGATTTGGAACACTTTCTACTCCCATTGCATTGAATATGAAGCTCAGTGCAAAAAATCCTGCGAATGATCCTGCCATTATTTGCCATGAGGCTATTTTTTTATAAATTAAGATTATTGCAAATATGATTATTATAATCTTTGGTGTTTCGCCTATTACTCCTGGCACATTTCCGATTAAGAGTCTTTCAAAATGTGGTATTATTCCTTGAGCTTTAAACTGCATCATTGGTGTTGCAGTGCTTATTTCGTCTATTAATGGAAATTGATATGTGCCAAAGCCGCCTGGGAATGTCAGGCTTTCCATAGTCTGATTCCAATAGATTGTTAGTGCTTGCGGAAAGTTCACATAGATAAACGCTCTCCCAACTAATGCGGGATTAAATGGATTTCTGCCAAAGCCTCCAAATACTGATTTTCCAAAAAATATTGCTACGATTATTCCAACTGCGCTCATCCAAAACGGAAGTGTTGCTGGTAATGTCATCGTGTAGAGTAAGGCTGTGACTATTGCAGCTTCTGATACTTTATTGCGCTTATAGATCAGTTTTTCGCAATGATGTTCTGTGATGACTGCTATGACAATATTAAATACTGCAAGTACTAATGCTCTCCAGCCATAAAAGTAGACTGAAAACACGAGCATTGCCAAAAGCATTTTTATCAAAGGATGCATCATCTTTTGTGATAAGAAATACTTTTTGTATAGTTCTTTCAAAGCTATCAGGCTCCTTTCTGTTATTTTGATTTTCTATATAAAATTGAGAACAGTTCGAGCCGGATTTTAGAGCGATCATAAATTTATACCAAAAAACAAATGGCTTACCATTTGAAAATCCTTTTTCGCCCGAACTGTTTCTCTTAAATCAATTTTTATTTATATTCTTTTGCAAGTTCTTCTAATGTGCGATAATTTATATATTTTGCCTTTTCTATGCTGCCAAATTCTACTATCAATTTGCCTATGATTTCCATTGCTGCATCTTCTACTGCTTTGTCAACTTTTGCCATTTGAGCTGTTGGCTCTTCAAAGCTGGTCAAGCTGGGTATTAGATTTTGGAGATAGTATCTTGGATCGAAAGCGCTCGGCTTTTCTTTCATGAAATTATAGATTTCATTTATGGCTTCATCTTTTAATATATCGGGATCATTTTTGAAGAGTCTTAGTAAGTTTCTGGTGGTATAAAGTCTGATATCTGTATCTACATTTATCTTTCTTACTCCGGCTTTTATTGCAGTCTTTAGCTGCTTTATTGGTATTCCGCCTGCGTTTTTTAATTCTCCGCCCAGTTCGTTTATTTCTTTTACTATATGTTCTTCGACATTTGAGGAACCGTGTGAAACTATCGATGCGTGTAGATTTTCATGCAAGAAACATTCTTTGATTGCCGTTACTATTGGCTCGCGCAATACGACATTTTTGCCTTTATTTGCTCCGTGGCTTGTGCCGTAGCTGATTGCCAATGCGTCGACTTTAGTTTCTTTTACAAATTTTACTGCATCGAGAGGATGAGTGTATGTTGATTCTTCTGAAACTACATTGTCTTCTACGCCCTTTAAGACTCCAAGTTCGCCTTCGACTGATACTCCATATTTATGGGCATATTCGGTTACTTCTCTAGTTATTTCAATGTTTTCTTCAAAGCTCTTTGAGGATCCGTCTATCATGATTGAAGTATAGCCCGAATCGACTGCTGCTTTGCAAACTTCGAAAGAGAGTCCGTGGTCTAGATGTAAGGCTATGGGTATTAAAGAATTTTCGCCATATTTTCTTACTGCATTTGCTAGTAGTTCCATGCCTCTTTTTTTCTCATCGAGTGTTGAATTTCTATAATCTTTTATTCCGCCTATGAATCCGTTTGCAGCTTCTGCACCTTGAATTACGAGGGGTGAATTATAGATTTCCGCTATTCTTATTGCGGCTTTTACTTGCTGAAAAGAATTGACATTAAATGCGCCGAGCGCAAATTCCATCTCTTCAGCCAATTCATACATCGGTTTCATTGATGTTAGCATATTGTTCCTCCTTAAAATGTTTACTTTTTATAAATTGTATAATAGAAAATTTTTGATTTGAATATTAACCGCCCCTCTCTATTATAGCCTATATAATTCAATCTTTAAAGGCTCTTTAATTATTAAAAGGGGTGGATTTTTTATCCACTCCAAATATTTTTATTTAATTTATTTAATATTTTATATAAAATGAACGAAGTCATCGAATGAGCCAAATTCTTGTCGGCGAGGTTCTTCATTTGGATAGCCAAATGCCAATACACATTCTATTGTGAATTTATCATCGATGCCGAATTCTTTTTTGATATAGTCGCTCGAGCTAATTTTTGATTCATGTTCGGCCGTGCGTATATGCACCCAACAGCTCGCTATGCCGTGTTCATGGGCTGCCAATTTTAAATATGAGGCTACGAATGTGGCATCTTCTATATAGGTATTGGGGTTTTTATTTGCATCTGCTGCTATGATTATTGCAAAATCTGCATCTTCGACAAATTCTCCCCATTGTGGTTTTGCATATGCTAGTTTTTTAAGTTTTGCTTTATCTCTTGTTATGAACATTTCGACATGCTGAATATTTCTGCCCGTTGGTGCATATAATGCCGTCTGTGCGATATCTCTTATTGTTTCATAGCTTGCAATTTGATTTGTATAAGATCTTATTGTTCTGCGCTCTTTTGCCATCTGTTTAAACATAATATACCTCCTATATAACTTTTACATAAAATTCTCTAAATCTAGGGCCATCAAATTCTGCAAAATAGATGCCCTGCCATCTGCCCAATACTGGTCTGCCGTTTTCGACAATTACTGTCTCCGATGCGCCTATTAAGCTCGATTTTATATGAGCTGCGCTATTGCCTTCTGCATGTTTAAAATCTGCCCAATCGGGGCTTATGCTGTCGAGCCCTCGGATAAAATCTGTGCATACATCGGGATCGGCATTTTCGTTTATGGTGATTGCGGCTGTTGTATGTGGGCAAAATACTATTGCCAAGCCGTCTTTGATTTGTGATTTGACGATTGCATTTTCAATATCTTTTGTGATGTCTATCATTTCGTCTTTGGCATGTGTCTTTAGTCTTAATTTTTCGAGATACATTTTATCACCTCACATTAATTTTGCGATTGCGTCCCAAAACCATCTATTTTTGTCTACATCTTTTGTGCCAATATCGATTATATCTGTATGTTTTATTATTTTTTCAAGCGCTTCTTTTAATATGCTGGGCAAATTCTTTTGTTCCAACTGTTTTGCTATATCGTCTGGAATTGCATGGCCCGATATTTCTATTGCCACAGAATTTGCAGTTATGTCTAGACTTCTATCATATCTTTTATAATATGCATCTAAGGCTTTTCTAGCTAGTATTTTATTGCCGTATTTTTTTAAAACTGCTTTTAGATTTTCGTTATTATTTATTCTGATTATATTTTCTGTATCGAGATTTATTTCTAAATAATCGTCATTGTCGATTCTTATTTTTTCAAATTGCATAAAAATTCCTCCTTTAGGTCTTATACCCTAAGGAGGTTTTAAATAACAAATCATTTGTAATGGATATTTTATTTATTTTTATAAAGATTTGTAATTGCAAAGGCTTCTATGCCTTCTTCTTTTCCAACGAAGCCGAGTCTTTCGGTTGTGGTGGCCTTTATTGAGATTTTTTCTATATCGCAATTTAATACTTTGGCTAAGTTTTTTCGCATTTTTAAAATATGAGGTGCAAGTTTAGGTCTTTGTGCTGCAATTACTATATCTGTATTTCCAAGCTCATATCCCTTTTCTTTTATCAATTTATCGACTTGTTCCAAAAGTTTTAATGAATCGATATCTTTATATTTGGGATCTGTGTCTGGAAAATGCATTCCTATATCGCCAAGCGCCAATGCGCCGAGCATTGAATCCATTAGGGCATGAACTGCAACGTCTGCATCTGAATGGCCCAGTAGCCCCAGTTCATAATCTATTTTTACTCCGCCTATTATTAGTTTTCGATTTTTTACTAATTTATGCACATCATAGCCTAATCCTACTCGCATTTCGCTCCTCCAAAATTTTCATGCCGATGGCAATATCTTCTCTGGTCGTGATTTTTATATTATTATAATCGCCTTCGAATATATGCACATCTTCTCCTGCTAATTCTAACATTTGAGAATCGTCTGTTACTGTATATTTATTTAGACCTTTTTTATAGGCTGCGATTATATTTTTTGTTTTAAATACTTGCGGCGTCTGAATTGCATATATATTTTCTCTCTTTGGCGTATTAATTACTATATTTTTTTCTCTATCTATTTCTTTTACTGTGTCTTTTAATGGCACTGCCGGTATTGCATTGCCTTTTTGCATGCAAACTCTTACGCCTTCTACTATGAGTTCTTCTGTTACGAAGGGTCTTGCTCCGTCATGGCAGATGACTATTTGAGATTTTTCATCTACTGCCATTAGTCCTTTGAATGTGGATTCTTCTCTAGTATTTCCACCTTCTACTAATTTGATTTCACTAAAACAGTAGCGCTGTCTTACTATATGTCTTTTGAAATGTGAAATTTCGTCTTTTTTCAATACGAGTATTATTTCGTCTATCAATTTTGTTTTGCAAAAGACATCTAGCACATGTTCTATTACTTTTTTATCGCCAATTTCTAATAGCATTTTGGAATAGGGCAAATTCATTCGGACACTGTCTCCTGCGCCCGTTATTATTGCCGAAATAAACATTTTGTCACCTCATTAAGTCTTTGTCGATTTGAGATCTCATCTCATAGATGATTTCTTTAGAATCTATATCTATCATGGAGCGTGTTATTATTTTGTCCTTTTTAATATCGCAATTTGCTATTGCAGCTTCATCGATTAGGCCTATGGGTAGATAGTCTTTTTCTAAAGCCGTCTTTGCTTCGTGTAACATTCCATAGCAATCGTCATTGCCGATGCCTTTTATTTTTTCGCCAGCTTTTATATCTCTTTTGGCTACTGCTATAGTATCTGAAATTTGCCCCATTATTGGATTTATTGTGGCCTGTTTTTCAATTACTGCAGAAAATATTGTGCGTGGAACTTCTAAACTGCAAAGATGAAATGGCCTATATAAAAGATAGTTTGGGCCATCTCCCATGCCTAAATATTTCATATCTTCTTTTGTTTCATTAGAATCTGTGCTCACTAGTGCATATACTCCTGGAGCTATTCCATAGACATAGTCTAATGTCTTATAAGAATTTAAAATTCCGCCTTCTGTTTTTAATCTCAGCTTTTCGATTAGCTCATCTGTATTTGCATGGATTCCATGACAGCCAAATACATCGGGCAAAAAGCCTGTTGCATTTGATACTGCATTTAATTCTATCATAGTATTGGTCGCATCTACAAACGATGTCAAGCTCTTTTCGCAAAGTTTCTTTTCTTTTGCCTCTTGTGCCAATTCTTCATTTGTGGCATAGCGATCGATTTTGTTATTCTTTCCTTTGCCAGCTGCTAAGACTTCTAAACCTATGCTCTTTGCAAATTCGATTAGCCCAATTATGGCTGCCGGTTCATCTCCGTCTGCTCCTGTGTAGATTACTCCGTTTTCTTTTGCGAGCTTATTTAGATATGAGCCGACTGTGCTATCGCATTCTACATTTAGCATTATCATATTTTTAGAATTTTTTAAGCTCTCATAGCTTAATTTTGCTCCATAAACTGGATTGCCAGTTGCATCTACAACTGCATCTACTAAGCTGACTCTCGAAGGCAATGTATAATCGTCTGAGATTACAAATTTTCCTTTTTCTATACTCTCTTTTGCAATTTTTATATTATCGGTTTTTACAATATCTGTTTCTGATACTTTAAGTTCTGTAAGCACTCTTTTGGCTTTATTTACATTTCGATTTATTATTATCCCTGCGTGCATGCCCTTTAATTGTAGCATTTGATTTACTAGGGATTTGCCCATTTTGCCAATGCCACAGACTGCTGTGATTATGGGTTTATTTTTGGCTTCCAATTCGCTCAGAACTGAATTCATTTTAAACATATTTTTCTCTCCCTACGGTTTTTAGCCGATAAGTCTTAAAGTTTTTACTTTCAAAATATTTATCAAGTTCGTCAAATTGGCTTTTATCTTCAAATATGCCAAAGACTGATGAACCTGATCCACTCATGAGCGAAAGATAGGCTCCGCTTTCTATGAGTTTTTCTTTTATAGTTTCAATTTCTGGATGCATTTTAAAAACGATGCGCTCCATGCTATTATGTGCAAGCTCTTGAATTTTTTTAATTTCATTATTATTTAGTGCATTTAAAAAATCTTTTGCACTATATGAATCAATAAAATCTATTCTATCATAAATTTTGGCAGAAGATATAGAAATTTTTGGATTTACAAGATAAATAAATCTATCTGAAAAATCATGCATTTCTATAAATTTTTCGCCAATGCCCTTTGCCCTTTGCGTTTTTGGCATTAGAAAAAACGGCACATCTGCGCCCAAAGTCTTTGCCAGTTCTAAAAGTTTGGCTTTTGGGATATTTAAATTTAAAAGCTCGTTCACGCCCTTTAATACCATTGCAGCGTTTGAGCTGCCTCCGCCAAGGCCTGCGCCGATTGGAATTTCTTTTTCTAAAGTTATTTTTACACTTTCTTCTTTTAAAAATGGTTCCAAAAGTCTATATGCCTTTGTGCAGAGATTGTTTTCATCTGCTTTTAGATCTCCCAAGACATTTAATTCATAAGTTTTTGCTTTTTCTATATGCAAATTGTCATAGAGATTTATGCGCTGAAAAACTGTGTCTAATTCATGATAATTGTCTTTTCTCTTTTTGCCTACATTCAAAAATAGATTTAGCTTTGCAGGGCATAATATATTTATTTTACTCGCCATAATATCTGCTCCATTTATTCTTTATCGATAACATTATATCATAAAACGATAAATTTTATAATATTTTTCCAAAAAAACATTCGGCAAATATTAATGCCGAATGTTTATAATTTCATTTTTGATTATATCAATTTCCAAATAATTTCTTTCGCCAGAATCTTCTATGCCAACTTCCACTATTGGACTTGTGGCTGAAACTATTGGCTTTAACAAAAAGACTTCGCCAGATTTTTCAAATTGGGCAATTTTCTTAGCCTTTATCAATTGGGCATCAATGTCTAAATCTCTATATGCCTTCAAAAATTCTTCGTCAGCTTTTTCATAGCTTACGACATTGCCATCTCTATCTAATTGAATGTCAAAATACTCATCGCCGTCTTTTACGAGCACGATATATTTTGTGACACTGCCTTCTATTGATTCGGCATTTTCAAATGAAACTATTTTGCCTCCGCCTACATTGTCTTTTGCGATTGAAGTCATTTCTTCGTAAGTCTTTAGATCGTTTATATTTTTATCGAATGCGATTATATAGTCATTTGGAATTTCTTCAGTTTCAATTTTGGGTTCTTCTTCGCTTTTTATTTTGTATTCAAAAGTTTTGAAACTGTGATCTTCTCTGCCCAATATAATTATTTTGTCGCCAAGTTCTTTTGTGAGATAGAGTTCAAAATTGGGATATTTCGTTTTTAAATCTGTTAAAATATCTTCTTTCGAAATTATAATCTCTTCTACGACAATTTCTTCATTTTCTTCGTTTTCGCTTTCGATCGCTTCCTTTGGCAAAGGCTTTGAACTGCAAGCTGTCAGTATAGACAGTATGAGAATTGCCAAAAAAATTTTAGATCTTTTTGTCATCAATTAGTTCCTTTCCAGCCCTCTTCTCTTCCGTTTACGATATTTGGAGTATGCTCTACTGTTGCCTCAACTATATAATAGTATGCCCAATGTCTTTTTATATCTTTAAACGGCAAGATATTATTTGCATCTATAAATTCTAAATCAGGATATCTATTTAAAACTCTGTTCATCATTGTTGCAGCTTCTGCTCTTGTGACATTTTTTAGAGGTTTAAAATCGCCCTCAGGATATCCAGTTACATAGCCTGCAAGTGTAGCTTTTCTGATGTCTTTTGCAGCCCAATAATTATCGTCTAAATCTGTAAATTTATTTGGGCCCATCTCTTCTAAATTTTTGTATCTAACTAAGAGCGATGCAAATTCTGCTCTAGTTATGGATTGATCAGGTTTGAAAGTTCCGTCATCATAGCCTTTCATGACGCCAATTTCAACTAGATGTGAAATATATGGCACATACCATTCTTTTGGCTTTACATCTGGAAAATCATTTGGCTTATATTCCACTTCTCTTTGTGCGATAATTCTCGAAAGTATTGCAGCTACTTCGGCACGAGTGATTGAACGCTCTGGGCCGAATGTGCCATCGTCATAGCCTTTGAAAAATGGCATATGGCCGCCAGTTACTTGTATGGTCTGGCCTGAAACAACTTCGCCTGCTATTGCAGCTTCATAGAGATCGCGATATGCCTCATAGACCATTTGGCGTGGAGGCTCGGAACTTGCTAACACTGATTGTGTGAAGTTCAAACTATTGAATCTGTTCATCAGTCCAATAGCCAAATCTCTCTTTCCTAAGATTGAAAGATTGTTCATAAATTCGAGCAAATCGTCATAGAGTATAGTTTCTTGGTCGATATATGTCATTATTGCTTCGTTAGACATTTCTTTATCTTTTGCCTTCGCCTTTATGATGACTATGGGCTTATCAGTATTAGTATTTGAAAGGTCAATAACGAATTCGCCATTTGCATCTGCTTGTGTTGAAAGTACATCGTCTTTAGATGAGAGATAAGATACAAAGACTATGGAATGTGGATCGGTATAGCCTTTGACCACTTTCATAAAGTCTGCATATCTTGAGCCTGTCATCATAAAGATTGGAGTTTTGCCCGATTCAAAACTGTCTACGGGATAGATTGGATCACGTTCAGGAGCTTCTGGCGCTGGCTCTATAATTTCAGGCTGATTTATCGCCTCTCCTGTTACAGTTTTAGAATACTGCTGAATCTGTGGCACATTTATTGTAGTGCCATTTTGTAATTGGTATGAATAGGAGAATGTATTTGCAATACTGCTTCCCACAGGCGCTTTATCGTTTACGCCCATACCAATTTGTAAAACTAGTCGTTCTGTTTTTATGTCTTTTAAATTTGTGAGTTTTAAAGTTATATAATCGTGTTTTTGATGCGGCGATGCACTCACATTTACGCCGGCACCTTCGATTCTTTCGCCATTGTTTAAACTGTAGTTTTTAATGTCTAGACCTTGACCAAATCTCAATGTGACAAATAAATTTCTAAAGTTGGATCTATTTTTAGGTAAGTCTATATTCAATTTATAGTCTACATTTGTCCCTATTACAAGATTTTCGTCAATAGGCTCTTCTAAGCCGATTGAAAATTCTTGAGCTTCTACATTAACTACATTTAGCGAGGTGAATACTACTGCGAGCAATAAGCTCAGTATAATAATTTTTTTCATAATATCACTCCCAACTAAATTATATAATAATTTAATTGCGCTTATATTAAATTTATGTATCAAAATTTTTTAATTCAAAAAAGACTGGGCAATTTCCCAATCTTTTTTTGTGCTAAATATTATTTTGTTTTATCTAGTATAAAGCTATATTCTAAATTGTCTTTTATTGTAACCGATATAGTTTTTTCAATATAGGAATTATCTTTATCGTTTTTCTCAGTTATCATAAGAATTATAGTATCGGAATTTAAATTCTCTAAATTTTCAGGCTTTGGACAGTAAAATATTTTTTCATATTCTAATGCATTTTTATCTTCTATATTTTCAAATTCACCAAAATTTAAATCTACTATATCTGCGTTTTCAGATTTTACATTTACGACTATGTTTTCATTATTTGATTCTACTTTTAAGGGTATGCCAATTAAACTACTCATCGCTACGCTATACTCAAATGGTTCTGTCTTTTTTGTTTCAACGATTTCTGTTTTTGTTTCCAAATCTCTGTCATAGAGATAGACTTTTACATCGCTTAGATCTTTTTCAACTTCATTAGTTTCAATTTTTTTATTGTTATTTGCTTTTGTTTGGCAAGCGCTCAAGCAAATTGCCGAAGCTAAAACGAGCAAAACTGCTATAATTATGTGTTTCTTTTTCATTTCTTTGCAGCTTAGCTGACTCACCTCCTATATGTATTGAGAATATTATAGCATGAAAAAAAAACCTCGCAATATAA
Organism: Tissierellia bacterium; assembly: GCA_030537765.1. Classification (GTDB taxonomy): domain Bacteria; phylum Bacillota; class Clostridia; order Tissierellales; family Peptoniphilaceae; genus JAUNVH01. The sequence continues at coordinate 15,813 of JAUNVH010000022.1, forward strand.
AAATATGCGAGGTCTTTTAGCCAACTTATTTTCTTTTTGCGATAATGGCATCTGCCATATCGTTTCCGATTTTCTTTAGTCCGTCTAGATCTTCGTTCGTTGGAGCAGATTTGGTGTCGACTGTAGTTTCTATATAGTCGTAGCCTGAGCCTTTTGCAAATTCTTGCAATGCTTTCAATGAACCGCCGCCCCAGCTATAGCTGCCAAAGACTGCTATGGTGTGGTTTTTCATCTTCTGTTTCTTTAATGTTTCGACTAGTGTTTCCATTGGTGGGAATAGTCCGTTATTATATGTGCAGCTGCCCAAGATTATTCCATCATATCTCCAAAGATCGGCCAAGAGATAAGATAGATGAGTTTTTGAAACGTCATAGAGTCTTACGTTTTTAACTTTTCTTTCGCCAAGTGCTCTGGCAACTGTTTCAGCCATTTTTTCAGTATGGCCATACATTGAACCATAGACTATGACTACGCCTTCTTCCGTTTCAAAATTGGCTAGCTTTGAATATAGATCTACAATTTTTTGAGGATTTTCTCTCCAGACAAGACCGTGTACTGGGCAAATCATTTTTATTTCTAGACCAGATATTTTTCTCATTGCCGCTTGTACTTGTTGCGAGAACTTTCCGATTATATTTGTATAATATCTGACTGTGTCTTCTTTAAAGAATTCAAAATCGACTTCGTCATCAAAAATTCCACCGCTTAGTGCACCGAATGAACCGAATGCATCTTGTGAGAAAAGTGTGCCAGTAGATTCTTCATAGCTGACCATAGATTCTGGCCAGTGCATCATTGGTGTCATGTAGAAAGTTAGCGATGTGTCGCCAAGATCTAATGTATCTCCTTCTTTTACTTCTACGAAATTTTCATTGTCGATTTCATAAAAGTTTTTCAAGAAATCTTTGGTGCGTTTGTTTCCAACGAGTTTTACATTTGGAAACAGTTCCAATATGGTGTCGATTGCGCCTGAATGGTCAGGTTCCATATGGTGAATTACTAAATAGTCTAAATCTCTTCCGTCTAGGACTTCATAAAGCTTTTCTAAAAAGCCATCGACTTTATTAATTCTAACTGTGTCCATCAATACTGTTTTTTCGCCAGTTAAAACATATGAATTGTAGCATACGCCGTTTTCTAATGGCCACATATTTTCAAATAGCCTCGTCTGTCTGTCGTTTACTCCAACATAGTAGAGATTGTCCCTAATTTTTACTGATAAATAATTTTCCATAATTTTCTCCTCTCTTATAGTGAATTTACTATCTTGCCATCTATATATGATTTAATATTATTATAGCCTATATCTAACATATTTTGTCTGGAACGTCTTGCCGCCCATGCTGAATGGGGCGTTATATAGACATTTTCAAGTTTTAAAAGCGGATTGTCTTTTTCTGGCGGCTCTTTTGCCATCACATCTAGGCCAACTGCCCTTATTTTTTTGCTCTTTAGGCCTTCATAGAGCGCCTCTTCGTCTATAAGTCCTCCCCTTGCAGTGTTTATTATTATTACTCCGTCTTTCATCTTTTTGATCGTTTCTCTATTGATTATATTTTTGTTTTCATCAGTCAAAGGCATATTTAAACTGATTATATCTGATTTTTCTAAAATTTCATCGAGGCTTGGCGAATTTTCATTATGTCTGTCTAAAGCCATGAGATTTATATTAAAAGGCTTTAAGTATTCATGTAATTTTTTTCCTATTGCGCCATAGCCCAATATGCCAACAGTTTTATGATTTAATAAATCTGCTGAGTGAAACCATTTCTTATACTGTTTTAATTCTGTCCAACCATTTTCTCTAATGTCTTTTACTTGGTCATAATATTGAGACAATATATTTAATATATGCAAAAAGGCATTCTGTGCTATCGCCTCTGTGCTATATTTTGGAGTATTCGTTACAATTATACCCAATTTTTGATATTCTTCATACGGAATCCAATTATATCCCGTTGCTAGTAGCCCTATATATTTTACATTGCTATCTTTTAAATTTTCTGGTCTTACGGCGGTGGAATTTATTAGAACAATTTCTGCATCGCCAATTCTTTCTCGTTCGTTTTCGTGATTTGTATATTTATAAATTTCAAATTCGCCTAATTCGTTAAATTTTTCGGTATCACAATCTGTGAACATTTCTCCGTCCAAAAATACTATCTTCATAAACACCTCTTTTTATTTTAATATGAGTTCAACTGGACAGTGGTCAGAACCTAGTATGTCATTTCTCAATACGCAGTCTTTTACATTGGGCATAAATCTTTCACTCACTACGAAATAGTCGATTCTCCAACCGGCATTTCTAGATCTGGCCCTTGTGATATAGGACCACCATGTATAAGATTCAGTCTTATCTGGATAGAGCGTTCTAAATGAATCATTAAAGCCTGAATTTAATAGAGTCGTCATTTTTTCACGCTCTTGGGGCGAAAAGCCTGGGTTTTTCGTATTAGTCTTTGGAGAATGGAGATCTATTTCTTGATGGGCAACGTTTAAATCGCCGCATATTATGACTGGTTTTATTTTATCTAATGCCATTACATATTCTCTAAATTTATCTTCCCAATGCATTCTATAATCTAATCTTGCAAGTTCTCTTTGTGAATTGGGCGTGTAGACATTTACTAAATAAAAATCTCCATAATCTGCCGTTATGACTCTGCCTTCATTATCGTCTAAATATTCGCCAAGCCCCAAGTTTACTGAATCGGCCTGTTCTTTTGAAAAAACTGCCGTGCCGGAATATCCCTTTTTTTCGGCATAGTTCCAATATTCTTTATAATTTGGAATATCCATTTCAATCTGACCTTCTTGGAGCTTTATCTCTTGCAAGCAAAAAATATCTGCATCTACTTCGTTAAAATATTCCATAAAATTCTTTTTCATGACTGCTCTAAGTCCGTTTACATTCCACGTTACTAATTTCATATATTCTCCTTATCTTAAAAATCGTCTAAAAATGAATGCCTATTTCCGTCTTTATCTTTCCATGCTAAGCATGAACCTAAATCTATATTAGAGGTCGATCTAAAAATATTTTCTCGCAAATTTACAATCTGTGGCGATAAATCTTTGATCAACTCTTTGATTTCAAATCTTTTACTGCCCGTTTTTTTCGCAGCGACTGTGCACGCGCAATCGAGTGGCTCAAGGCCTGCTTTTTTTGTCCATTTTATTATTGATTCTTCGTCTATTAGATACATGGGCCTTATTAATACCATATTGTCAAAATTTTGAGCCTTCAATTTGGGACGCATAGTTTTAAAATTTCCAGCATATAAGATATTTAGCATAGTAGTTTCTATGACATCGTCAAAATGATGACCTAGTGCCAAAACATTGCAGCCTTTTTCTTTTGCCTTACTATAAAGGCTTCCTCTTCGCATTCTGGCGCACATATAGCAAGGATTGTCGCCAGAAATTCTCTCTGCCACGCTAAATACATCTGAATCATAAATTGTGGCCGGAATTTTTAAATATGCCAAATTTTCTTCAAGCCTTTTTCTGACATCTGTTGCATATCCGGGGTCCATTGCGATAAATTCTAAATCGAATTCGAAGACTGAATGTTTGTGTAGTTCTTGAAATAGCTTTGCCAATAGCAGACTGTCTTTGCCGCCCGAAATTGCAACGCAGACTTTGTCGCCTTTATTTAGCATTTCATATTCTTTTATCGCTTTTATAAATTTTACCCAGATATATTTTCTATAAGATTTTATTATACTTCTTTCTATTTCTTTTAAAGGTTTTAATGAATTCAAATCGATGCTTTCGAGCTTTGCATCGAAAGAAATAACACTTTCCATAAATTCTCCAGTCTATTTTACTAAATTGTCATAGATTAAAAGCTCGTCTATATTGCCATTAAAAATATTGAGATCGATATGCTTTTCTATGCCCTCATAGCCCTTTAGCTCGCCTTCGTGTTCATACTGCCAAAAGAGCCATTCTCGCCCGTCTTTTATCTCAGGCGGTGCTCCAATTCTCCTATACCAGATATGGCAATTTGGAAATTCGCCCATGACGTATTTTTCATAAGTGTATTTATTGCAATAGATTATGGGATACTGGCCATAATGTTCGGTCAAATGGTCGAGTAAAACTGATAGATTGCCAGTTACCACTTCTTTTGGAAGTGGGGCGTTAATATAGTCGCCATAATATTCTAGATCGATTGCAGGTGGCAACATTCCGTCCGTTATCGGTACAGTTTTTATAAAATTCATTGCCTGTTCATAGCCGGGAATGTCGAAGCGATAAAAATGATATGCTCCGACTCTCATATTGGTCTTATGAGATGCCTTCCAGTTCTTTTCAAAATAATCGTCTCTGTGGTCATCGCCTTCTGTGGCCTTTATAAACGCAAATTTCATGCCTTGATTTTCAAGCGCTTGCCAATCTATATCGCCTTGATATCTGCTGACATCTACTCCTCTGACAGAAGGTGACTGAATATCATATGGCTTTCTCTTAGTGAACAGCATGAAAGCAATCGCCACTATTAAAATAGCAAGTATATATAATTTTTCTTTATGCTTCATCTGTTCACCTATCTTTACGGTTCTACAAATCCCTCGTGTTCATATTTATCTAAATCATATGGTGAAAATATGCCCTTATCAGTTACAACTCCAGATATTAGATGTGGAGGTGTTATATCGAATGAGGGATAAAATCCTTTTACATTGCGATTAGTAGTTGGCACTCCCATTGCTTGCAATACAAAATCGCCATCTCTATATTCTATCTCGACAGTATCGATGTCGGGATGTGCAATATCAGGCACTCCAGTTACGAAGTATGGAATTCCCAAATTGTTTGCAACCATCGCCATTTGATATGTGCCAATCTTATTTACGACATGGCCATCTAAACAGATTGCATCTGCGGCCGATGTGAATAGATCGACTCCTTGTTTCATCGTAAAGGCGACTGCATTGTCTGTGATTATTGTCGTATCGAAGCCCTGTTCCGAACAGACTGTGGAAGTTAGGCGCGCGCCTTGAAAATACGGTCTAGTTTCGGGACATATTACTTTTATATCTAGATTTCTCTCTTTTGCCTCTCTGAGCATCAAGCCTACGATTACTTCGCCAAAGCATTGAGTCATGATTGTGCCAGATTTTGGAAATAGATCTACTAGATAGTTTGCAAGTTTTCCATAGCGCAGATATTTTTCGTTTAATGAATCTATTGCCGATTTCATTATTTCATCTACTAGATTTAAATCATTATCTATTGCATATTTTGCAATTTGTAGTATTTTATCGGTTACGAGCTTCATGCGCTTAGAAGTTGTGGGCCTTGCTTGGCTCAAAGTCTTTGCGGCGCGATTTAAATATTCTAGCTTATCTTTACTCTTTAAATCTCTACATTCATAAGCTGCAAGTGCCATGCCCATTCTGGCTGCAGTATATGGTCCGCCACTTTGCGTTACCATATCTGTTATGGCCTTTGCAACTTCTTGATGCGTTCTGCAAATTTCAAATCTTTCGGTTACAGGATATACTCTTCTGTCTAAAATTTTTACAATACCGTCTTCATACCATGCGATATTTTCATATTTTAACATTTTTGCCAAATCGTAATCTTGTCTTTTCATAATTGCACCTGCTCTTTAATTACCCCATTTTCTATAATTTAAAGTGATATTCACAGCTCTAATAGTTTTTCAATGTCTAAATCTTTTATCTGTGAAACTTTTAGATCTGCATATTTTTCTACTTCGTCTAATGTCCTTCTGTCTGTATCTTTAGTTAGTGCCACAACTTTCAATCCACATTCTTTTGCCGTTTTCATGCTATATGACGAATCTTCAAATAAGACTGCATCTTCTGGCGATATATTAAATTCTTCTAAGAGATTTTTAAAATATTTCGGATCATTTTTGTGCAAATCTTGATTGTCAGAAGTCAGCACCTTGTCAAATGTTTCTCTAAAGCCAAAGCGATCTAGCATAGTATCTACATGGACAGTGGCTGTGGCAGTTGCCAAGCAGAGTTTTATATTTCTATTTTTTAGTTCTTCAAATAATTCTTTAGTTCCCTCTTTTAGTTCAAAGCCTTCTCTATACATTTTGTCGAGCATGAGATTTAGCTCATATAATACCTGCTCTACTGTAGTATTTAGTTTATAATAGTCTATCATATAGATTATGCCATCTTTCAATGTCAAATCTCTAAGTCTTTCTTTCAATTCTCTATTTGGCACTTTGTCAAATCGTTTTAAATAGTCTACGACTATATTATTCCAAAAAGGTATGGAATCTATAATTGTGCCGTCCATATCAAATATTGCTAATTTCATAAATTTCCTCCTATTAATTAAATATTATAGCTTAAAATAATATCTTTTTCCAATTATTGCCTATGGATAGATATATTCATTCTGTGGTTTTTTAATCTCCTGATAGTTTTTTATATTGATAAGTGGCACTTTTACAAGTTCTTTCGTAAATATATTTTCTCTTTCGGTTATGTCTAAAACTCCTTCTATTAAATACCATTTTCCATCTTTAAAATTTTTAGCATCTTCCGTTTTACATTGAAAGCCAACTGTCTGTGCATCGGCTGTGCAACAGACTACTAATAGTCTAGCTATTACAAATTGATCTTTTGGAATCGTTTCATCTCGATAGACAAATCCGTCTAGCTTAATTTCTTTTCCGACTAATGAATCCAGATTTTTTGAAATATCTGTCATGGCTTTTTTAAACATCTTGCCCTCGGGCGGTGTTAAATCTTCATAATGATATAGATTGTTTTTTAATAAATCTTTGCCGACTGAAAGATTATTTAGATCTAATGTGTCAATATTTTTAATCTCATGCTTCGCTTCTATAATTTCTATACCGCGATTTTTTAATACATCGGTGCCAAGCCCTTCATCTGTGACGAAGAGTATTAATAAAAATGGAATTAGAAGTATTAAATCTTTCAATTTAAATTTTTTTGAAGTATTTTTGAAGCTGAGTATAATTTCATTTACAACTAATAATAGCAAAAAATAGCTCATGAGTTTTACTAGCTTAAAGCCCCTTGGATGTATATAAGTATAGATTGAGCCACGCTTTATTAGATAAAATAGGAATGCAATGAGCATTATTGAAATTATTATATTATAGATTCTAACTGCGTTTTTCTTCATCAGATCACCACATTTACTAATATTCCAAAGGCGAAGCAAATTAGACTTATTGTCGCCATAAGTATTATTACAAATTTCTTTTTAAATGCGCCAAAGAGCATCATCATATTTTTAATATCGAGCATCGGTCCAAATATTAAAAATGATATGATGCCTCCATATGAAAACTGTCCCACGAAGGTGCGTGCAATAAATGCATCTGCTTCTGAACATAGCGATAGCAAAAATGCCAAGAGCATCAATATTGGAACTGAGATAAAATTGTTTGTTCCAATTTTTAAAATTGCATTTCTGGGAATTGTAGTTTGTAAAATGGCAGATAAGAATGCGCCCAGTATCAAAAATTTTAATACATCTGTAAATTCCCAAAATGTATGGCTTAAAACATTTTGAATAATGGAAATTATATTCTTATTAGATGCTCTATTTGTCTTAGTTTGCTTTTGACTCACCAAGACTTTATCGTATTTAATTTTTAAATTTGGCTTTAGGTTGTTTTTTTGAATTGGATTATAGTCATAGCCAAATATTCTGCCGATTAGAATTGCAATAGTAACTGCTGCAAAATAGCCTAGCACCGCCCGCAAAAAGACTACAAAGCTATGTCCTTTAAATGCATAATGCGTAGAAAATAAGACTACGGGATTTAAGATTGGCACAGAGAGCATAAAAGCTATGGCAAGCGGCATTGGCAGACCTTTTTTTATGAGCCTGCGAGTTATTGGCACAATAATACATTCGCAAAGCGGAAAGACTATGCCCAAAAGAGCTGCAAATAGTATGCCGAGTATTCTATTTTTAGGAATGAGTTTTGCCAAAAAATTTGCAGAAATAAATTGGCCAATTAAAGATGAAATTAAACAGCCAAGTAATACAAAAGGCATAGCTTCAAGCAGTATCGACCAAAATACAATCGAAAATCCGGCGCTATACTTAGCTATTAATTCGGCTAATTTGTTATTAAAAATTAAAATTGTAATTATGATAATCGATATGATTAATAGATTTTTTCTGTTTCTTTTCATATATTTTAATTATTTTAGGGCGGATTTTTATCCGCCCATGTTTTTTTATTTTACTACAGCCTTGCCCATATAGACATATCCACTATTGGCATCGACCGTTACTATATCTCCGTCTTTTAAAACTTCGGTGGCATCTTTTGCCCCGACTATTGTTGGTATTCCCAAATTGAGCCCAACTATTGCCCCGTGTGAAGTGAGTCCTCCCTCTTCAATTACAATAGCTTTTGCATGCTCCATGAGTTTTACCATTTCTCTGTCTGAAGATTTGCAAACTAATATATCGCCATGTTCAAATTTAGATAATAGTTCCGCTTCGCTATTTCCAACTACGACTCGGCCAATTCCGCTCGCCTTACCGATGCCAGAACCTTTGACTAAAACTTTGCCCAAAGTCTGAACTTTTAGCATATTTGTCGAGCCTGCAAGTCCCAATGGAACGCCAGCTGTAATTACGACTAAATCTCCGTCTTCGACATATCCTTGAGCTTTTGCTTCCATTACAGCTCCGTCAAATAATTCGTCTGTATCTGTAAAAGTTTCACTCATAACTGGATAGACTCCCCAAGATAATGCAAGTCTTCTGATAGTTCTCTCATCTGGAGAAACGCAGATTATTGGAGTTTCTGGTCTGAATTTGCAAATTGCTCTAGGTGTAATTCCAGATTCAGATGCAGTAATTATTGCCGCCGCTTGTAAATCTGATGCGACTGAGCAAGTCGATTTTGCTATTGCGTTCGTTGTGGAAATTTCTGCTTCTGCCGATTTTTTTGCAAATATGCGTTTATAGTCGAGAGATTTTTCTATTCTCAATGCAATATTTGTCATCATCTTGACGGCGCTTTCAGGATATTTTCCTGCTGCAGTTTCGCCAGATAGCATGATTGCGCTGGTGCCATCAAGTATTGCATTTGCAACGTCTGTAACTTCTGCTCTAGTTGGCCTTGGATTTCTAATCATAGAGTCTAGCATTTGTGTTGCAGTTATTACGGGCTTATTTGCACTTGAGCATTTTTTGATAAGTTCTTTTTGCACTAGAGGTATTTCTTCTGGCGCAACTTCTACTCCCATATCTCCTCTAGCGACCATTATTCCGTCTGAAACTTCGATAATCTTATCCATATTGTCTATACCTTCTTGGTTTTCAATCTTGGATATTATATCGATAAATTCTCCGTGATTTTCTTCGAGTATGCGTCTAATTTCGTTTACATCTTCTACTTTTCTGACAAATGAAGCGGCAATATAGTCGACCTCATTTTTTATGCCAAATAGTATATCGTCTTTGTCTTTTTCGGTGACTGCTGGCAATTGAATTTTTACACCTGGCACATTTACGCCTTTGTGGTTTTTCATCTCGCCATTATTTAGAGCTTCGCAAACTAAATCAGTTCCGTCTTTGATTTCTTTAATTTTAAATTCTACTAGGCCGTCGTCGACTAAGATTTTGTCGCCTACTTCGACATCTTCAGGTAATTCTTTATAAGTAATGGAAGCAATAGTTTCATCGCCTAAAATATCGCGAGTTGTGAATGTAAATTCTGAACCCATTTTTACATTTACAACGCCCTCTTTAAAATCGCCCAATCTTATTTCAGGTCCTTTAGTATCGAGCATTATTGCCACAGGCGTTTTTAATTTTTCTCTTACCTTTTTTATTGCATCAATTCGCATTTGATGTTCTTCATGTGTTCCGTGTGAAAAATTGAGTCTGCAGACATTCATTCCCGCTTTCATCAATTTTTCTAGCATCTCTTCCGATTCGGACGCCGGTCCGATCGTGCATACTATTTTTGTTTTCTTAAGCATAATATCCTCCTTAAATTGAAAGTATAGTCACAGTGTCTAACATATCATAGTTGAATTCTTTTTTAGCTTTAAATGTTTCTTCAAATTCTACATTGATAATACTATTGTTTTTATATCCCAATGCCATGCCTTTATTTCCGGCCATCAATAGTTCAACTGAAAGTCTGCCCATTTCTGAGCCGATTATTCTGTCGATTGCAACTGGCGAGCCACCTCTTTGCACATGGCCCAAGACTGTTACTCTAGTTTCTATATTGGTCTTTTCTGCAATTTGTTCGGCCAATTCATAGGCATTGCCCACGCCTTCTGCCAAGACGATTAAATTATGGCGCTTTCCTCTAAGTCTACCCCTCATTGCCTTTTTGCAAACTTCGTCAATATCGTAATCATGTTCTGGCACAATTATACTCTCTGCGCCACCTGCAAGCGAGGCATATAGAGCCAAATCGCCGCAATGCCTGCCCATAACTTCGATGACATTTGCCCTACTGTGAGAAGAGGAAGTGTCACGCAGCTTGCCTATTGCTTCTACTGCAGTTTCTACTGCCGTCCAAAATCCGATTGAATAATCGGTATAAGCTAAATCATTGTCTATTGTGCAAGGAATTCCAATCGTGGGCATTCCAGCATTTGCTAATTTTTGAGCACCTCTAAATGTGCCGTCGCCGCCCAAAACTACAAGTCCATCTATGCCAAAGACATCTAAGACGTTCAAAGCCTTTTTAAAGCCTTCTTCCGTTTGAAATTCTTCAGAACGCGCTGTGCCAAGTATTGTGCCGCCTCTTTGAATTATATCGGCGACAGAGCCTATAAGCATATCATCAATATTGCCTTCTATCAAGCCATTATATCCATTTTTTATGCCCATGACTCTTATTCCATTAAATATGCCCGTCCTTACGACACCTCTAATGGCCGCGTTCATACCGGGAGCATCTCCACCACTTGTCAGTATTCCTATTGTTTTTATTATCATTTTTATCTTAGCCTTTCTAAAATCTTACTTTACAATTATAGCATTATTTTGTAAAAGCTGTGACATTTCTTTTAAAATTAATTCATATTTATCTAATGCCCAACCCAGATCATCTCTTGATAGTGCCTTTCTATCTTCTTCAAAATAGAGTACAGTTTCGTGTTCTCCGGGATACTTTCTCAAAATGCCCAATACTTTTTCTAAAGTTTTTTTGTCTTCTATACTTTCTAATTTCAAATAGAGCGTTTTTTTGTCTTCTGAACTCAATTCACTCACATTTTCTATAATCAATTTTGGTTCTTCCACTTCCGAAAAATTTATTTTGCCCGAAAGAATTACAAATTGATCTTCTTGTAAATATTTTGAAAATCTACTATATATATTTGGAAATGCAATACACTCCATACTGCCTACTAAATCTTCCAATGTTACAAATGCCATTAGCTGATTCTTTTTAGTTATCAAAGTTTTTACTTGTGTGATTATACCAGCAATTCTTATGCGAAGTCCGTCATATATTTCGACATCTCCGCCTAATTTTGCAGCCTCTTTAATTTCTCCGATTGTAAATTTATTAATCTTTTCAATCTTATCTCTAACTGGATCTAGTGGATGACCAGAGATGAATATACCTGTGATCTCTTTTTCCATTTTTAATAATTCTTCAAATTTAAATTCTTCAAGATCTGGATATTCTATTTTTTGCTCTGTATCTTCGACCATATCGAATAGGCTGGCTTGGCCTTTTATATTGTTTTTGGAATCGCTATGGACATTATCTATTACTCTTTCAAAGACGGCCAATAGTTTTTTTCTGCCTGGCGATATAGAATCTAATGCGCCTGAACGAATTAAGCTCTCGATTGCACGCTTTTTCATTGCCGAACTATCTTCTGCCTCAACTCTTTCGACAAAGTCCATAAAGTCTTTATACTCTCCGTCTTTTCTAGCATTTACTATTGCATTGATTGTAGATTCGCCCACACCTTTTATGGCCAATAGCCCAAATCTTATTTTACCATCTTCAACTGTAAATTTTGTAAATGATTTATTTACATCTGGTTTCAAAATTTTGATGCCAAGTCTTTGTGACTCTTGTATATATTGAGAAATTTTATCAGGTGTCGACATAAATGAAGACATCTGCGCTGCCATAAATTCTACTGGATAGTAATGTTTTAAATATGCAGTTCTAAAAGCTACGACTGCATATGGCACGCTGTGATTTTTGTTAAATGCATAATTTGCAAAGTCGATCATCAAATCGTATATCTTATTTGCAGATTTTTCATCTACTCCATTTCTCAATGCGCCTTTAATCAATATATTGCCATCTTCATCGACGCTGCCATTTATGAAAGTTTTTCTCTCTTCTTCCATGACTTGCATCTTCTTTTTGCTCATGGCCCTACGCACTATATCTGCTCTGCCAAAGCTATAACCACCAATATCTCTAACTATGCGCATAACTTGTTCTTGATAGACTATGCAGCCATAAGTTTCTTTTAAGATTGGCTCAAGTGCAGGATGGATATATTCTATCTGCGTGGGATCGTGTTTACAAGCCACAAATGTTGGAATTTGGTTCATGGGCCCCGGTCTATAAAGCGAATTTGCCGCAACTAAATCTTCAAATACATCTGGCTTTAAATCGCGCAAAAACACTCGCATGCCTGAACTTTCAAATTGAAATATACCCAAAGTTTCTGCCCTTGCAAACAGATCTAAAACTTCTGGATTTTCGTAATCTATATTTGCTATATCAATTTTTTTGCCAGTAGACTGATATATCATATCCAAGGTGTCTTGAATGACTGTGAGTGTTCTCAAGCCCAAGAAGTCCATCTTTAGTAGCCCAAGTTCTTCCAATTCATTCATATCGAATTGCGTGCAGATTATTTCTTTATTTCGAGTTAGCGGCACATAATCTGTAGTATCGGTTGGAGTTATTAAAACTCCGGCTGCATGAGTGCCCGTATGTCTTCTAAGTCCTTCGACTGCTTTTGCATAATCGATTAGACGTTTTATTTCATAATCGCCCTCATATTCCATTTTTAAATCGCTAGATATTTCTAATGCTTTGTCGATTGTCATATCTAGATTTGAAGGCACCATTTTTGCAATTTGGTCGACTCTTCCATATGGTATATTTAAAACTCTGCCCATATCTCTTATTGCCGCGCGCGCTGCCATAGTTCCAAATGTTACAATTTGAGCTACGCGATTGGCTCCGTATTTTTGAATTACATAGTCGATAACTTCTTCTCTGCGCTCATAGTCGAAATCTATATCGATATCTGGCATTGAAACTCTCTCTGGATTTAAAAATCTTTCGAAAAGTAGCCCATGCCCAATTGGATCCACATCTGTAATTTCTAATGCGTATGAAATTAGACTGCCGGCTGCACTGCCTCTGCCAGGCCCTACTGAGATTTCATTATTCTTTGCATATCTGACAAAATCCCAAACGATTAGAAAATAGTCGATATAGCCCATGCGCTTTATTGTATTAAATTCAAATTCAAAACGTGCTTTTATCTCGTCAGTTACATCTTTGTAGCGAGATTTTAAACCTATTTCGATGAGTTCTCTCAAATAGCTTTCATTTGTGTAGCCTTTTGGTATATCGAATTTGGGGAGCTTCGTTTCGTGAAATTTTATTTCTACATTGCAGCGATCTGCAATCTTTTGTGTGTTTTCTAAAGCCTCTTCGCAGTATGGAAACAATTCATACATTTCCTCCGGCGATTTTAAATAGAATTGATCTGAAGGAAATTTCATCCTATCTGTTTCTTCTACAATTGTGCCAGTTTGAATGCAAAGCAGGGCATCATGTGTGATTGCATTTGATTTTTTTAAATAATGTATATCATTCGTTGCAATTAAAGGAATATTCGTATCTTTTGAGAGCTTTAACAGTTCTTCATTTACGAGTTTTTGTTCTTTCATGCCGTGGTCTTGAAGCTCTAAAAAGAAATTATCTTTTCCAAAAATTTCTTCCAGCTTTAAGGCGCTAGCCTTTGCCGCCTCATAATTTCCATTTAATAGATGCGACTGAACTTCGCCACCTAAGCAGGCCGAAGTTGCAATTAAGCCTTTGGAATATTTTCTCAATATATCGTAATCTACTCTGGGCTTATAATAATAGCCATTTACAAAGCCTTCAGATACAATTTTTATTAAATTATTATAGCCTTCGTCTGTTTCTGCTAATAATACTAAATGATTATATTCTCTGTTGGAATTATTTTTTTCCAAATACGATTTATTACTAACATAGATTTCACAGCCCAAAATTGGTTTGATTCCCTGTTTTTGACATTCTTTATAAAAATCTATAATGCCATACATCGCCCCGTGGTCTGTGAGCGCTATGGCGTTCATGCCTAATTCTTTTGTCTGTTTTACTAATTCATGAATGCGCGCCGAACCGTCTAATAGACTGTATTCAGAATGCACATGCAAATGTACAAAGTTTTTCATTTTACCACCTTAATTTTCTTCATCTTTTGTGTTTTCAGTTGCTCTATCCGTTGCTAAAAAATTTTCTACCGTCTCTTCCAATTGTTTGGGATAGAGTATGTAAAACGAAATATCATCGATCGTCTTTGCCTCGCCCGGGGCAATATAGTTTTCGAGCGAATCGAAATCTAGATCATAAAAATAGCCACAGGCTTTTAAACTCAAATCTTCGGGGATATTGGTATCTACATTTTCGTAATAGCTCATGACGATATTTGGCAGTTTTAAGACTAATCTTTTAGAACTTGTAACTTGCTTTATCATCTCTTTCATGAAGTTTTGCTGAGCTTTTACTCTTCCCAAATCGCCCTCTCTATAACCTACTCTATAATAATTGTCGTTTCTAAATCTCAAATAATCGTGCGACTGTTTACCATCTAGCACTTGAAGTCCTGGCTCAATATCTATATCGAGCGGCGGATCGGCCGTTGGGTCTTTATATTTCATGCGAAATGGCACATCAATTTCAACTCCGCCTATGGCATCTATTATGTCGGTTACTGCTTGATAATTCATATTGACATAATATTTTAAATTTATGCCCGTAAGTTCGCTTATGACTTCCACAGTGCCATCTATGCCGCCATAGTAATAGACTTCATTTAATTTTATATATGAGCCCTTATATTTGACTCTGGTGTCTCTAGGTATAGATAACATTCTGACTTTATTGTTTTTATAATCTGCATTTATCAGCATCATTGTATCTGTTCTAGTGTTCTTTACGCCTTTTTTCTTGCCGTCAATTGCAGTGAGCAAAAAAATTGTGCGCTCGGGCATTCTAATTTTTTGCTCTTTTTCTTTATCGTCTTTAGAATCGTGTTCTTCTAAAAATTTATAATCTTCACGATTTTCTAAAACTTTTTGCTTTTCTTTTCTCGCTGCCAAAATCGGCTCTACGTATTTATCAAATGCAAATGCATAAAGGCCTGTGAATATTAATAGAGAGATTATAAAGGAGATCAAAAATCTTTTTTTCATCTAAATTTTCATGCCTTTCTATTTTTATTTTAAAGAATTATTTACTAAAAATTATATACTTATTGTATATGACTTGAGACGATATTTAAAGGCTTAAATTTTTTATCTTTTGTGATTTAAATTAAAAAAATGAGGCGATAGCATGGCCATCACCTCTAGATTTTTTTAAAATTTATTTAAGTTTTTTTACAGTCTGTCTTTCTACTATGCGCGAAGGCAAAAATATTTTTGCATCGTCTTTTGGCTCTTTGTTAATTTCTTTCAAGAGTCTTCTAATTGCAACTGCGCCATAATCATAAAACGGTTCTTTTACAGTTGTAAGTTTTGGTCTAAAGACTGCGCTCATCTGATTGTCGCCAAAGCCCACGACTGAAATATCTTCAGGCACGTCAAATCCATCATCTAATAATAGATTTATAAGCCTAATTGCACAGTCGTCATTGTAGACAAATAGGGCCGTAATTTCTTTTGCTCTAATTCTTTCTTCAATCTGTGTAACTAAATCTAAATAGGCCTCTTCACTCAAATCGGAAAGCGTGAGTATATTACTCGATAATTTATTTTGTTCCATAACTTTTTTATAGCCTTCTATTTTATAATTTTCTAAATTGTCTTTCTCGCCTCGAAGATATGTCACATAAGCAATTTTTTCATGCCCCATTCTGAGTAGATAATTAGTCATATCCATTGATGATTCTCTATTGTTTACAGAAACTGTTGGAATATCTTTTACAGTATAGTATCTATTGAGATAGACATATGGAATTTTTAATCCCTTTAATGTTTCAAGCAATACTTCATTATAAATTTCAGAAATTACAATTATGCCCTCAACTTGCTTTTGTTGCAAGAGTTTTACGTATTTTATCTCCGATTCTTTGCTGCCATATGAGCTGACGAGCAAGATATCATAATTATACATTCTACCTATCTCTTCTATGCCCCTAAGAGATTGCGAAATTGAAGACTGACCTATATCATTTACGATTACGCCAATCAAATTACTCTTTTTAGTAACTAAGCTCCTGGCAACTTCGTTCGGTTCATATTCTAATGCCTTAACTGCCTCGAGCACTCTTCTTCTAGCATCAGGGCTTACTGGTTTTGAATCATTTATTACTCTCGATACTGTCGATATTGATACTCCTGCCATTTTTGCTACATCTTTAATTGTGGCTGCCATTTTCTCCCTCCCATAATTTATTATTGAGCTTTAAACAGCTCTACTGCTTTATTTAAAGCCTTGAATTTAGCTGGAGTTTCAGTTCCCTTTTCTCCGTCTAAATCTATAAGTTTTACATTTTTTGTCGCTATTTCAAATTCATCTGAATGAAAATAGATTACATTGTCCATATTTATATGATTGCCGCTCAAGACATTTAATAAGATATTTGCAAGTTCGTTCATCTCGCAATCTTTTATCAAAAGCACATCTAATTTGCCATCAGACATATGAGCATTTGGAACCAAGTTTTTAAAACCACCCACAGATGCCGAATTGCTTATAATGAGAAGCATAGCCTTTCCAGTATAATTTACTTCTTTAGATTTTAAATCTATTTCCATTGCAATATTTCTATCGCCAAAGAAATGGTCAGTAAATTCTCTTATGCCTTCTGCATAATAGCTAAGGCGCCCGAAGTTTTTCTTGGCTTCATCTGGCACATTTATTGCAACTTCTGTGAGCATTCCCGCAGCTGCCACATTTGCAAAGACTCTATCATTGCAAAGCCCAAGATCTATTTTTTGAGTTTTTCCTCTGAGAATCATATTTGCAAATTCTTTCATATCTTTTGGCATCTTTAAATATGTTGCCAAATCATTTACTGTGCCTGCTGGATATATGGCGATCGGCTTTGTCTTGCCAGAATTATAGACGCCTTGCACAATTTCATTGACTGTGCCATCTCCGCCAAAAACTGCAAGTTCGTCTATCGATTCATCTTTCATGGCCTCTTCGACTTTGGCTATTGTGCTCTCTCTGTCTTTTGTATAATATTTTATTATTTCGTAATCATTTATGCCCAAGGTGTAATCCAAAATTCCCATTCTATCTTGTAAATTCTGTTTGCCCGAACTGGGATTTATGATAAATTGTATTCTTTTCATTGCTCTCTCCATTGATTTATTAATATAGTCTGTTAAATTATATCAGCTTTTGTGAAAACATACAATCGTTTTCTGAAAATTATGGGAAAATATT
>JAUNVH010000057.1 GCA_030537765.1 Tissierellia bacterium
TCTAAGATTTCTTTCAAAACCTTAGAAGCTACTCATTTCAACACTTCTTTTATTGTTTTATTTACTTCCTTGACATCATTGCTACCGTCTCGACATGATAAGTGGATGGGTATTGATCTACTATTTTTAATTCTTCTATTTTATAATAATCTTTCATTTGCACTAAATTTTCAGCCATAGTTTTGGGATTACAGCTGATGTAGATTATATGTTTTGCGCCGTAGTCTATTATTTTTTCTAAGGCTTTTGGTCTTATTCCCTCTCTTGGTGGGTCGACTATTATCAAATCTGGCTTTTCGGGCAAGTATGCTAAAGTTTCAAATACATCGCCTGCAAAGAAATCTACATTGTTTAGTCCATTTTCTTTGGCACTTTCTTTTGCTGATATTACGGCTTCTTCTACAATTTCAATGCCTACTGCTCTATTTGCAATCTTTGCCATGATTTGTGTGATTGTGCCGGTGCCTGAATAGAGATCGTAGACTAGATTTGGTTTTATACTCTCTGCCATTTTTAATGCTTCGTTGTATAGAATTTTTGCTGAATCTACATTAGTTTGAAAAAACGAAAATGGCGTGATTTTAAATTTTAAACCACAAATTTTTTCTTCAATAAAATCTCTTCCAAAGATTAAATCTACGCTTTCAGGAATTACAGCATCTGAGATTGAATCGTTTTTTATATGCAAAAAGCCTTTAATTTCGCCATTTAAATCTAATTCTTTCAATTTATTTTTGAGTTCTTCAAAATTGATTTTGGCATTAGATTTTGTGACTAGCATTACTAATATTTCTTTTGTCGCCTTTGCGTATCTCAAAACTAAATGTCTTAATTCGCCCGTTTTTCTATATCGATTGTAATGCTTTAATTTTGAATTTCTAAAATAGTTTTCGAAAAATTTTCGGATTGTTTCAAAGTCTTTAGGCGCAATATTGCAGCCATCTGTTGAGACTATATCGTGCATTCTGCCTCTTGCGTGAAGCCCTATATTTAATGGTCCATCTTTTATATCGTCGCCAAATGTGTATTCCATTTTATTGCGATAATGTTCATAAATATCGGCTGTGATTATTTCTTTTGGCTTTATTAAATCTAAGCTTTCAAATAGATTAGAAACTTGCTCAAATTTTAAATTTAATTCATCTTCTCTTTTTAAATCTTGGTAATTGCAACCTCCACAAACTGGAAAGACTTTGCATCTCGATTTTCCTTGTATCTTTGATTTTTCAATTATATTTATTAAATTTCCTTTGCCTATTCCGCTCTTTTTTGTTTTTAATCTAGCTTCTATGGTCTGCCCGGGAATTGTATTTTTTATTTTATATTTTATTCCATTATATTCGCCTATGCCTGTGTTGGGATAGAGCGATTTATTTATTCTTATTATTTTATTTTTCGTCCTTTTCATTTAACCACCCATAGTTATTTTAGCACAAAGATAGTAAAATTATAAGAAAAAACCGAGCTAATGCTCGGCTTTTATCCATTTAAAACTTCTTCAACTGTCTTCATTGAACACATTTTTCCACACATGGAGCAAGTGTCTTTATATTCTGGCATAGATTCTTCTCTATATCTTATGGCTTTTTCGTTATAGAGTGCAAGTTTGAACATTTCGTCCCAATCTCTTTTGTATCTTGCTTTGCTCATCTTATTGTCACGCTCTCTGGCGCCATTTATGCCTTTTGCCAAATCGCCTGCATGGGCTGCTATTTTGGTTGCAACTATGCCTTCTATCATATCTTCTTCTGTCGGCAATCTCAGATGTTCGGCCGGTGTTACATAGCATAAAAAATCTGCTCCTGCTCCTGCTGCAATGGCTCCACCTATTGCTGCCGTTATATGGTCATACCCTGGTGCAATATCTGTTACGACTGGCCCCAGTACATAAAAGGGTGCATTGTGACATATCTTCTTTTGCAATATTACATTGGCCTCTATTTCGTCTATCGTCATATGGCCAGGGCCTTCTATCATGACTTGTACATTTCTTTCCCAAGCTCTTTTTGTGAGCTGGCCTAAGACTATCATTTCATGAATTTGTAAATCGTCTGTGGAATCATGAATTGAACCTGGTCTGCATGCATCGCCTAAAGAAAGTGTTACGTCATATTCTTCACAGAGATCTAAAATTTTGTCAAATTGAGTAAATATTGGATTTTCTTTGTCGTTTATTTCCATCCATGCATATAAAAGCGAACCTCCGCGCGATACTATCTTTGTAATTCTATCCATACTGCGCAAAGATTTTGCAACTTCTCTAGTCAAGCCTGCGTGAATCGTTATGAAATCGACTCCGTCTACGATGTGATTCTCTATTACTTTTAGAAATTCTTCTTCTTCAATATCTTGAAATTCTTTTTCCAAATAGCCTATTGCATCATAGATTGGAACTGAGCCTATCATGGCTGTAGATCTTTTTATAAGTTCTTTTCTAAATTCTTGTGTTTTTCCATAATTGCTCAGGTCCATAATTGATTCGGCTTTCATCTCTAATGCCTTTTCAACTTTTTTCATCTCTTCTTCGATATTGTAACAATCTTTTGAGATTCCCAAGTTTACATTAATTTTTGTCTTTAAGCCTTCGCCAATCCCCTCTGGAGATATTGATTTATGGTTTTTATTTGCCGGAATAACTACTGTGCCCTTTGCAATTTTTTCTCTCAAATCTTCTACATCCATATTTTCTTTTGCGGCGACAATTTCCATTTCGGGCGTTATTATGCCCTTTTTTGCCGCGTCCATTTGTGTTGTGTATTTCAAATATTTTCACCTCTTAAATTTTCTATTCCAACAGTCTTTTCCAATGCCAAAAGCAAAACTGTTGCTATTATGCTTCCGCCTATTGTGCTTATTCCAAATGGAATTACAAATGCAAATATAGCAGCTTCTCTACCCATAATAAATTTTGCAATTGGATAGGCTGCCAATGCGCCTATTATTCCCGTTCCAAATATTTCGCCAATTACTGCCGCATTTAATTTTTTATAGCGCTTATAAAGCATTGCAGAAAAAAACGCACCAAACATTGAGCCTGGAAATGCTAATAAGCTTCCTGTCGACATTATTACGCGAATAAACGATGTTGAAAATGCAACTAATACTGCATATAATGGCCCTAAAATTACTGCTGCTATGACATTTACCATATGTTGAATTGGAAAGCATTTAGCTACTCCTACAGGAATGTATAAAAATGATAAACTCACTCCTATGGCCACTAAAATTGCAGCAAATGTCAAATCTCTTGTTTTCTTGTTCATAAAATCCTCCCTCTTTTTTTCGGGAATAAAAAAAGGCCCTAAATGGCGGCCTAAAAGTTTATCCCTACGTTGGCATTATCCAAATCAGGTACGGTCGAAACTCGGTTGTTTCCTCTCAGCCTGCCTACAAGCTCCCGAAATATTTAATTACTACTTAAGTATATTGAATAATTCTTAGAATTGCAAGTAAAATTTAAAAAAGATGCACCGAAATTTCTAGAGATGTCAAACATAAGTGACACGGGACCTCTGAAATTTTGTTCTGAAAATGCTGTGGTTTCTGATTTATTCATTATAAATTGTCTTCTATTACTTTTTTTATTACGATCGTCATTAAATATGTCTTTTATCATTTATTCTTTTTTAAATATACTACCAAAAAAATCAAGATGATTGATGATAATAGTCCAGCTTTTATGCCAGCATAAAGAATATTATGCACACTCATTTTAAAAATATTTTCTAATATCCAAAATAAAATTATTCCCATAAAAGACATTGATATAATCAATAAAAGTATAAGAAATATATATCTAAAGTGTTTCATAAACTTTTCCCTCACAAATTGTTATTTGTATTAATTATACCATTTAAACCTTTATTTTAAACTAGATTCTTAGCACCTTAGTATTTGCCTTTCTAGAGATGTCAAACATAAGTGGCACAGACCTCTGAAATTTTGTATTGAAAATGCTGTAGTTTTTTCCACAGCACGTTTCTATATTTTGTCAAGGAGAAAAGCAACGCGATCCTTGATGAAATCTCATTTCTTCTGTTTCTTAAGGTGTCGAAGACTTAATAGTTTTCATAGAAAGTTACCTCCGATTATTGTATTTTAGATAAGAACATTATATAAGAGGCCTTTCTATTCTTCCTTATTTCTTGTCACAAATGTATTATCTCATAACAAATTTAAAAAAAGACGCACCGAAATTGATGCGTCTTATTGATAAATTAATTATTCGATTATTTTTGTTACAACTCCTGATGCTACTGTTCTTCCACCTTCTCT
>JAUNVH010000023.1 GCA_030537765.1 Tissierellia bacterium
GAGCATCGCCTTGCCAAGGCGAGGGTCGCGAGTTCGAATCTCGTTTTCCGCTCCATCTAAACAGACGATCAAAGTCGTCTGTTTTTTTATGTCAAAAATTTAAAATTGTGATAAGATTATATCGGGAGGGATGATTATGGATCCTAAATGTTCATACTGCAGTGCATGGGCTTGTGTCAGCGACGATAAATCTAAAATGCCTGGCTTTTGTCCTATGGAAGATGAAGCAATTTATAAAAAAGCGTATGAAATAACTGCTAGCGATAAATATCGTGAATTTTATAAGAATTCGTCAGAGATAGAAAAAGACGGATATCGAATGTGGCCTAGAGTCAAAGAAACTATGGAGCTAATAAGAAGAATGAATTACGAAAGAGTAGGTTTTTGTTTCTGTAAAGGCCTTTCAAAAGAAGCTCGAATTTTGACAGATATATTTAAAAGAAATGGTATCGATTTAATTACAGCAATGTGTAAAACTGGCGGAGTCGATAAATCTAAAATCGGCATCCCCGACAGCGAAAAAATAAAACCTGGCCATTTTGAACCTATGTGCAATCCCGTAGCTCA
The DNA here is from genome assembly GCA_030537765.1 of Tissierellia bacterium. Taxonomy (GTDB): domain Bacteria; phylum Bacillota; class Clostridia; order Tissierellales; family Peptoniphilaceae; genus JAUNVH01. The sequence continues at coordinate 568 of JAUNVH010000023.1, forward strand.
AGCTTTAATTTTAAACAAAGCAAATACGCAATTAAATATTGTAATGGGTCTTTGTGTTGGCCACGATGCCCTATTTTATAAATTTTCTGATGCACTATGTACAACAATCGTAGTAAAAGATAGAGTAACGGGCAATAATCCCTGCGTCGTTTTATACGGTGCAGACGGTTATTTCAATAATAGAATAGATTTAGATTAATAAAAAACTCTCAGCTTTCAATTAGCTGAGAGTTTTAATCTGGAGGCGGCAACCGGAATCGAACCGGTGGTGAGGGTGTTGCAGACCCGTGCCTTACCGCTTGGCCATGCCGCCAGTATATAGATATTAACATAATTTCAAATTAAAATCAAGATAATAAATTAACTTATTTAAAAACTTTTTTCTCATCTCATTAGATTAATTAAATGTAAAAAAGAACGTATTTAAACGTTCTTAATTATTATGTAAAACTCCGCAGAGCCGTCACCCAAAAATAATTCAGACCCGCCCTAATATAAGGTGGGTTACTTGTTGGAGGGCATCAAACTTCCAGTCAAAGCAGGCTTGTTTTATCCGTCCAAACGTCAGAATCCCTTGTCTGATTTGTCGGTTGAATTAAACTAGGCAAACGTACACCGCAGAATCTGTATTAATTATACAATAAATTACAGATAAATTCAAATTTTAATCAATAATTTATAAAAATTTACCTTTGAGATTAGTCCAATAGTAGTCGGAATTCAAAACTAATCTTCTCACAATCTTATTTGAAATTTTAAAATTGATCTTGGTCAAATTACTATAAGATATTTCATTTCCATCTACGATTATAATTGAACTATTAGTATATCTCTGTTCAGGTTTCAAAGTTATAATTTGATTGCCTGGAACGACTATCGAAGATTGTATAGTTCTAAATGCAGAAGAATTTATCGGCGCAATTGAAGCAATTTGAAGCGCCTCAATTGATGGATGTAAAATTGCTCCACCGACTGAATAATTGTAGCCAGTGCTGCCCACAGGCGTGCTTATAATAACGCCATCCCCAGAAAATTTTTGCAAATGCATTCGATTTATAAAAATATCTAAATGAATGACTTTAGAGCCTTTACATTTGACGACGATTTCATTAATTGCCGTCAAATAGAATTTTCTGCCACGAGTATATACTACAGCTCCGGTGAGATAAATTTTTTCTTCTTTATAATTACCTGCAATATAATTATCTAAGAATTCATCTATTTTTTCGGGCATAACTTCTTGGAAAAAACCTAAATGTCCCGTATTTATTCCTATAATTGGCGTGTCAGGAAATCCATTTCTATGCACAGCTTTTAAAAATGCCCCATCGCCTCCAATGCAAATTGTAAGTTCTGCACTCTCGTCAAAATATTTGGGCACATGAAAGCCGTATTCATTAAGTTTTTCTAATAGATACGCCTTTGTCTTTCTGCTCTCGAAATTAGTATTCGAAACCACATTTATAATTCTTCGTTTCATTATATTTCCTTTCATCTAAAACATTCTCTATACTCTATATTAATATATAATAACGCTTTCTTAAAGAGTTTTTATTAAATAATTTAAATATCCATTTATTTTGATTGATTAAAATTATATAATTATACTAAGGAGAGATAAATATGTTTTCAGACTTTGACGAAAGTTCGATAAAAATAAAGGCCGATGAAAAACTATCTGCATATAAGCTATTGAAACAGAATGGAATTTCTTCTAGATTTTTAAAATCGGCTTTCAGTAAAAAACTTATCAGATTTAAAAATGAGCCGATAAAAAGTAATTTTTTAATAGATAAAGATGAAGAAATTGAAATATTATTTGAAAGAGAGACAGAAAACCATTTAGCCCAAGAAAAGGAATTAAATATTATTTATGAAGACTGTGCAATCATAGTCGTAAATAAAGAATCTAATTTGTCTATGCATCCAACTAAAAACTATACTAAAGATACATTTTTAAACTATATGGCATATCATTTTAAAAAGATTGGTCTAGACAGAAAGGTTCGCTTAGTCAACAGACTCGATTTTGATACAACTGGGCTATTGGTAGTTGCAAAATCTCCAATTGCGCATCAGTTATTAGCAAAACAGATTGAAAACGATGAGTTTAAAAGATATTATTATGGTATCGTCTGCGGTCATATTGAACCGCCTTTTGGCATCATAGATTTTGAGATTGAAAAAACTAAAGATATAAAAAGAGTAGTGACTGATAATTATGGGGCCATGACAAAATATTATTCATTAGAAAAAACTTCAAATTACACACTCTTAAAGCTCAATATAATTACTGGCAGAACTCATCAAATACGCGCACAGATGGCATATATTGGACATCCCATTGTTGGTGATACTCTTTATGGCAAAAGCAGTAAATTTATCGATAGGCAGGCCCTTACCGCCTATAAAATCTCTTTTAAACATCCTTATTTGAATAAACAGATGGAATTTGAGATCGATTTGCCAAAAGATATGAAAGATTTATTAAAATCAGATTATTAATCTTTACAAAACATAATGATAAAATAAAAAGGCTGATTTTTCAGCCTTTTATGCTCTATATACAATTTTTCCGTCAATAATAGTTGCTAAGACTTTATAATCCACAGTTCTCAATGGATTTTTGTCCCAAATTACTATATCGGCATCTTTGCCAATTTCTAAACTTCCAACTCTATCCCCTACTCCAGAAATTTCTGCAGCATTTATAGTTATGGATTTCCATGCAATATCTTCTGGCAAACCAGCATTTATTGCAAAGGCCGCACATAAGGGCAAGTTTTCAAGTGGAATTACTGGCGAATCAGTATTAATTGCAATCTTCATTCCAGCTTCATAAAGCACCCTTGGCGTATCGAAAGTCTTATTTTTTAATTCTACTTTTGGTCTGTCGCCAAATGTCGGTCCCACAATTGCAGGAAAGCCTTCTTTTGCTAGTTCATCAGCGACTAGATGGCCATCTGTGCAATGGTCAAGTGTCAAATCTAAATCAAATTCTTTAGCAATGCGAATAGATGTAAAAATATCGTCAGCTCTATGGGCATGTGCTTTTAATGGAATTTCTTTTTTAAGAACTGGTATAAAAGCTTCATGCTTCATATCGAAAGGTGGCATATCTTTTTCTTCTTTAGCATTCTCTTTTTTTGCTAAATACTCTTTTGCCTTCATCAGTTCTTCCCTGATAGTTGCCGCCACTGCCATGCGTGTATACGGCATTTTACCGTTCGAACCATATACTCTTTTTGGATTTTCGCCAAAAGCAATCTTCATTGCAGCTGGAAACTTTACAATCATATTGTCTATTCTATTGCCATAAGTTTTTATAACTGCAAAAGTTCCCCCAATCGTATTGGCACTGCCAGGGCCAGTCATTGCAGAAGTCACTCCGCCCATATAGGCATCTTTAAAATATCCATCAAATGGATTTATGCCATCAATTGCTCGCATCTGTGGCGTAACTGGATCTGTAACTTCATTTCCGTCTGAACCTTCAAAACCAACTGAATCACCAAACATTCCCAAATGGCAATGCGCATCTACAAGCCCAGGTGTGACTAAAGCGCCTTTGGCATCGTATATTTCACAATCTTTAGGCAATTCTATATCTTTTCCAATAGCTTTTATTTTGCCATCTTCGATTAAAATCTTACCATTTTCGATAGTCTCATCTGCCATTGTCATTATCTTGCCATTTATTATTCCTAACATCTTTCTACCTCCCTTTATCATTTTATTCTAAATCAAATTCCATTCTCTTGCAAGTTTACTTTTACATTATTTTATGATACCTTTAAATTTGAGGATAAAAGAATTTTTATAGTATCAAAAACTGAAAGGAATAGTTATGATAATAAATAAAAATAATAAAGTTCCATTATATGAACAATTATATAATTATTTAAAATCAAAAATTTTAAATAGCGAATTTAAAACAAAAGATCGCCTTCCGTCTAAAAGAGAACTGGCTAAAAATTTTGGCATCAGCGTAAATACAGTTACTACAGCCTTAGAACAGCTTGTTTCCGAAGGATATATTGAATCGAAAGAGCGTAGCGGTTTTTACGTATTAGATATAAATAATCTCTATACTTCCAATCTAAAGGCAAAATCAAATTTTAAAAAAGATTTATCTGATGAAAATATTTTAAATTTAGACGATTCATTTTATTATAATGCAATTGCCTACGATCTATTTCCAAGTAATAGTTTCAGAAAAATATTTGGAGATATAATAAATAGAGATTTAAAAAAGATGAATCTTTCTCCACAAGCTCAAGGCGATTATAGCTTTCGAAAACAGATTTGTAATTATTTAGAAATGGCTCGTGGATTTAAAACTAAACCTGAAAATATTATTATTAGCGCCGGAATGGAATATCTTTTTCAAATTCTTTTTTCTATTATGGACGATCAAGTATTTGGAATTGAAAATCCCGGCTATAATGCGCTGCCAAAACTTTTAAAAAATCACAATAAGAGATTTTATCCAATAAATTTAGACTCAGATGGACTCAGTGTAAAAAATTTAGAAAAGACAAAGGTCAATATGGTAATCACAACTCCGTCACATCAGTTTCCAACTGGAATTGTCATGCCAATTAATCGCAGAGTCAGTCTATTAAACTGGGCATATCAAAATAAATCTTATATTATAGAAGACGATTACGACAGTGAGTTTCGATATATTGGAAAGCCAATCCCTTCTTTAAAATCACTCGATGAGCAAGATAGAGTGATTTTTATGGGCAATTTTTCAAAATCAATTTCACCAACTTTACGTATATCCTTTATGGTATTGCCAGATAAGCTCGTAAAAATTTATCATGAAAGACTTCCGTTTTTGATTTGCCCAGTCAGCGGAATTTTACAAGCGATGATGACAGAATTTTTTATGAGCAATAAATTTGTCAGACATATAAATCGTATGCGAAGAATATATCGCAAAAGACGTGATAAAATGATCGATATACTTAAAAATTATAAAGATATAGAACTCTCGGGAACCGATGCGGGGCTTCATTTGATTGCAGAATTTAAAAATGATATTTCGGAAGAAGAATTAATTTCAAGTGCCAAAGCTGCCGGATTTTCAGTCTATACTATGAGTGAATTTTTCATAGATAAAATAGAACTAAAAAATCCAAAACTTCTGCTGGGATTTGGCTCTATGCATACAGAAATTATGGATAAAAAAATCCGAAAGCTATTTAATGCTTTCGGACTTTAAAAAATTTTAAGGTTCTCTTTTGACATCTGTTGCGTGCTCCTGTCTCATATTTGGAGCACTCATCTCTTCATCTGGCGATAATAATGGTTTCTCAACCGATACTCCAATATCTTCTAATATAGTCTTTTCCCTTACTTCGTCATCTTCAATTAGAGGATATGGATCATCATTATAATATTTATTATCGTCATTTATAGTTTTGGCCTTTGCATAAGGCTCGTTGGCTTCACAATTTACAAGTTCTTTTATAAGTTTTTCATGATCAGGCTCTTTAAATTCTTTCGCTATATCTGAACATTTCTTTTGTTTCATTATAATCCTCCTATATATTGTTTTCTTCATCTATTTTTTCAACTTTAATCGTCTCATCTAAGTTTAATTCATCTTCTGTTTTATTCTTAAATTCTGAATATTCTTTAGAAGGTATAACTTGCGTGAAATTGTCTATCGGCTTTTCTTCCATTTGAACAATTTCAGCTTCAATTGTTTCTTCATCTTCTTTTGGATAAATGACTTCAGTAGGCTCAATTATTACAGGTTCTTTTACAGTATCTACTTTGACAGTATCTTCTATAACCGTGATTTCTTCGGCCTCTTTTGGCTTATCTTTTTCTTCTTTTTTAATTTCAGTTTCAAATTCATGATACTCTTTTTCAGCTTCTTTGCCGTATTTAATTGAAGCATTTAACATATCGATAAGATATATCACAGTCATAAGAATTGCCAAAGCTGCGCCGATATTTTCTATAATTAATGCCATAAGTCTATTGTCTTCAAAAATATATCCATAATGACTTATAAATTCTGGATTTATTCCATTACCTATAAAGAAGATTACGATTAAGACAATAATAGTTAAAATGTCGAATACATAATTTATATTTGTCACTCGTTTTGTAAATCTTCTGTCTATTAGTTTAACTGTTATGATTGAAATTTGGAAAAATAGATATAAGACTGTTAGTATTCTCAAATTTTCCAAATAGCCATTGTCTAAAAACATTGGTACTGAGGAGCTATTTGTAAGGCTCGACACTATTGGAATTAGTTTTCCACCAAAGAACATTAAGACTGATGCAAATAAGAATGTCAAAAATGCTCTTATCATCTGCCAAGTTGTAGAGATTCTTCTCGGTCTAACTCTGAGTGCATTTAGAGAATCTACATATTTAAAGCTCCTCCTGCGTTTTTGTGAGGCGAATATCATAAATGCCAAAGTCACAACTGTAAATGGCACCGCAAAAGCCAAGGCAATATCTTTTGCAATTACGAACAATTCAAACCATTCGAATTTAAGTCCATTAAGAAGTACAAAATCAGCTATATACATTAATATAACGCTTAAAATCGTTACTATAACTCCAAGATTTAAAAGCTTTTTATAATCCATATAAAAGGGCATTGGAATTGCAGATTCAGTTCCATTTTCAAGATATTCATATGCAATTTTTTCTGGTGTGCCCATTTGAGCCAAAACTTCCCTGACACGCTTTTCGTTCATTTCTTTGTCGGGATATTTTTCTTCATAGATGAGATTTATCCTCTCTCTCAAAATCTTATCTAATTCATTTCTCTTAGCTCTGGGATATGCTTTTGTCACATCGAATATATATTTATCTATTAGTTCGTGCCTCATTCGTATTCTCCTCTCCTGTTAATCTGTAATAATATTTATACCCTATATATAGTCAATTACACATTTATTCGATTTCTTTATATCAAATAATAAAGCCTCCAATCTATAATTGATTGAAGGCTTAAAATTTTAATAACCAGGTTTACCAAGAAGAGTAAACATATTCGATTTATATTTTTCTACTCCAGGTTGATTAAATGGATTTACACCTAAGAGATAGCCAGAAATGCCACAAGCTTTTTCAAAGAAATAGACTAATTGTCCCATATTATATTCATCAAGCTCTTCTATCGATAATAAAATATTTGGAACACCACCTTCTACATGGGCCATAATCGTTCCTTCCATAGCTTTTTGATTTATTTCATGAAGAGTCTTATTTGCCAAATAATTTAGGCCGTCAATATCTTCATCAATGCTTTCAATTTCGATATCTTTATTTGTCTTTTCAATATTCAAAACTGTTTCAAATATATTTCTTCTTCCATCTTGAATCATCTGTCCCATAGAGTGGAGGTCCGTAGTAAAGTTTACCCCTGCCGGGAAAATCCCCTTGCCATCTTTGCCTTCTGACTCACCAAATAATTGTTTCCACCATTCTGTAAAATATTTTAGCTTAGGAGTATAATTTGCCAAAATTTCAATATCTTTTCCTCTTCTATAAAGTATATTTCTAATAATTGCATATTGATAACATGGATTTTCTAAAATATTGGGATTGGCATATTTTATGGCTGCATCGTATGCGCCTTCCATAAGTTTGTCTATATCTATATCACAAACTGCAAGCGGCAAAAGACCAACAGCTGTCAAAACAGAATATCTACCGCCAACATTGTCAGGTACTACAAAAGTTTCATACCCTTCAGTATCTGCAAGGCTTTTTAATGCGCCTTTTGATTTATCAGTAGTGGCAAAAATTCTTTCTTTAGCGCCCTCCTTGCCATATTTTTCTTCTAATAAAGATTTAAAAATTCTAAATGCAATTGCACTTTCTGTAGTCGTTCCAGACTTTGAAATTACATTTACAGAAAAATCTTTATCTTTTAAAACTTCAATTAAGTCTTTCAAATATGTCGGGGATAAATTTTGACCTGCAAAATAGATCTTTGGTTTTTCAATTTCATTATAAAAATTATGTTTTAAGGCGCTAAATAGAGCTTTTGCGCCTAAGTATGAACCGCCAATTCCAATTACTACTAAGGCATCCGAATGGCCTTTAATTTTTTTTGCAGCTTCTTTTATGCGTAAAAATTCATCTTTGTCGTAATTTTCAGGCAAATCTAGCCAGCCCGTATATTCTTTTCCAGCGCCTTTTTTTGCGTGCAAAATGGCCGCTGCAGCTTTTACTAAATGTGCGCTTTCTAATAGTTTTTCTTCTGAAACAAATGCATTTTCATAATTTAGTTTAATCATCTAATACCTCCTACATAATCTCAATCAGCATTGCTGCCAAATCGTCATTTTTTTCGCCCCAAGTGAATTTGTCTAATTCAGTTTCTAAAGCTAGGAGCAAATCATGATCCGAATCGATTATAATCTGTTTAATGCGATCAATTCCAAACTGTTCGCCATCTCTATTTTTAGCTTCTGTGATTCCATCAGTATAAAATAAAATTGCATCATTTTTAAATAGAGAAATTTCTTTTTCTTCATAATTAACTTCGTCAAAAATTCTCATTATCGGATAGCCGTTATTTTCAAGCATTATTATAGACCATGCCTCATTGTTAAATAGTAACGGAGTAGCATTGTGGCCTGCATTTATATATTTCATTTTCATAGTTTCAGTATTTATCACTACATAAAACATAGTAAAATATTTATCATAATCTAAACCCAAATCTTTGAACTTAGAATGTAAATCTTTAATCACTTCAATTGGCGATAATTTTTCAGGCGCAATAGATAACATAGATTGGCGCACAAACATCGTCATCAACGATGCGGCTATGCCGTGGCCCGAAACATCACATATATATATGCCCCAATGTTTGTCATCAAGTCTTATGATATCAAACATATCTCCGCTCAAAACATTTGAAGGCTGATATATATAATCTAATTTCATATTGTCGTAAATGCCTCTTTTAGGCAACATCTTAGACTGAATCTTTTTGGAGAAAAATAGATCAAGTCTTATGCCTTTGTTTTTTTCAATGAGTTCTTTCTCGAGCTTTCTCTCTCGCGTTACATCTCTAAAAACTTCTACCGCTGCAATTATATCGCCATCGTCATTACGTACGGGAGACGATTTAACAGAATAATATTTTCCGTCAATCTCTTCTTCTTTTTGAATGACTTGTCCCGTTTTTATACTTCTATCTGTAATACATATATGGCAGGGCTTATTATTGCAATATGACTCAAAGCATTTTTTACCAATAATATCTTCATCAAGTTCTTGAATCATAGATTTATTTGCATATATTATATTGTTTTTAATATCGACTACTCTAACCCAATCGGCAATGCTGTCCACAATATCAAAGTTTAATATGCCCATCTTTTTCAATTGGTCAATTGTATTTTGCTTCTCCATCATATCACCTCACTGATCTAGTTTTTTGGAGGCCTCAATCCATAAAACTGATAATAGTCTACTTTTATTCGGCCATTAAATAGCTTTCTCTTTCTGTCTGCCCTTCTTTTATAGAGTTTTTCAAAATCTCTTTCAGATGTAATAATATATTCTGACCAAGTCTTTAAATCTCTCATTTTATAGCCCAAATCTACATATAACGATTTAATATCATCTGTATTTAATCTCTCGCCATATGGAGGATTTGTAATTAAAACTCCATAATTATCCTCAAGTTTCAAATTTCTAAAATCTTCATGAATAAATTCAATTGAATCTTCAAGGCCAATATTAAATGCATTATCTTTTGCAAAATTGATACTCATTTTATCGATATCAGTTCCTATAATGTCTAACTTTAAATCGTGATCAATATTTGCCAATGCCTCTTGCCTAATCTTTTTCAATATATCCTTATCAAATGCTTCCCAGTTTTCAAAATCAAATTTTCTATCTATCCCAGGCGCAATATTTTTTGCAAGCATAGCAGCTTCGATTAAAATTGTGCCAGAACCACAAAATGGATCAAATAGAGGTCTGTCAGCTTTCCAAAAGCTAAGCTGCACCATGGCGCTTGCCATCGTTTCTTTAATGGGAGCAATTCTCTGTTTCTTTCTATAACCTCTTTTATGCAAGCTCTCGCCCGAAGTATCTAAAGTTATTGTCGCCATATCTTTTAGAAGCGAAACTTCTAAACTATATCTTGGACCAGATTTTTGAAAATACGAAATATTATATTTTGTCTTTAGCTTTTCGATAATAGCTTTTTCTGTAATTCTTTGGCAATCTGAAATACTAAATAATTTAGATTTAACACTCCTGCCATTTACTAAAAACTTAGCATCTTCAGTTAAAATTTGTGGCCAGTCAATATCATAGACCTTGTCAAAAAGTTCTTCAAAAGTCTTTGCCTCAAAACGGCCCAATTCAATTAAAATCCTGTCTGCCGTTCTAAGATGCATATTAGCCATGACCATATCTCTAATCGAGCCCTTAAATCTGACTCTTCCATCTGACACTTTTATATCTTTAAAACCTAAGTTTATAGCTTCTCTTTTTAAAACGGCCTCCAGACCAAAAGCCGTCGTTGCAATTAATTGTAATTCTTCCAATATTACACCCCTCTATCTTAAATATTATATCATAGATAGATTTTATTATGCGTATAATTTGATATTTCATAAAAAAAGCCCTGAAATTAATCAGGGCGAAAAACATTTATTTAGTATCTTACTATATCTCTAACAATTCCATTGTCATTGAATAAGACTCTAACATTATCATTTATGCTGAAAGGACATCCGTTATTGCTATATACTGTATGATAAATATATTGATTATATCCTCCATCGTAGTATTCAACTCTTACTTGATAAGCTGTGCTATCAGAAGATTCTCTATGGATAGATGTAACCTTACCATAAATTTCTCTAGTATAATTTGTATAAATTCTAAATTCTGTCAAAAGATCAAAAGAATCGAATGTTGGCTTACCTACACCTTCTGAAGGTATATAGTAATGGCTCGTGCGTTCATTATTTAAATAAAAATCAACGTATCTAGCTTCTCTGGTCGATTTTCTTCCAACAGAATCCCAGATTTCGATATAGTTGTTCTTTATTTTATAATTAAAATAATTTCCTTGATAGCCATAACCATCTAATACATTTACTTGAATAACTTTTCCATCATAATTGAAAGAAAGTTTAACTCTAGTTCCAGATCTAATATCTTTTAAGCTGATAGTTCTACCTTGGCTATCTAGAACTGTTGGATAATTATTATAAAATTCAAAGTTTTTTGATCCGCCGTAGTTCACATCTTTTACATAAATTCTTCCGGAGTATGTTACTGTTGGTTCTACTATAGATTCAACTTCATAGATATCTGAATTATAATCTTCAACAACTTCTATCTTTACAACAGTTTTTTCACGATCATCTTTTCTAGTTAATCTAATTTTATTGCCTTTTCTTAAATCAGAAAGATTGATTCTAACTCCATTTTTGTAAACTTCGACATTGCTATCCATTGCTAAGGAATCTTCAGTTACTAATGCTCCTTGAACAATTAGTCTATTATATCCATGTCTTAAATATTCTCTAACTTCTTGATTTCCAGAAACTACTTCAATTTTTTCGATATAATTTGAAGAATTATTTGTGATATTAACTTGATCGCCATTTTTTATAGTTCTAAGTCCAGAATCACCATAGTATCTAGTGCCATTATTTATAACTAGCACATCTTTAATTGCATAATGATCGTCATTTACTGAACCTTGTGTATTTGCTCTTAAAACGACTCTATAATAATCTGGCGCATAACCAGTTGCACCTGCCGCATTATAACTTATGAAAGTATATTGACCATCAGCTTTGGAGCTAGCTTCAATTCTATCTAAAGTAGACTTTGAAGTGTCAACCTTTACTTTGTCGCCAACTCTAAGCTCGCTAAAGTATGCTGGTTTTCCATCTCTTATAATAGTTGCACTTGGAGTAAGAGTAAAAGTTTTGTCTCTTTTAATTCCATTATCATCATATCTTACTACGATTTTATTATACACAGTATTGATATCTATTATCTCGCCATTATAGTTAGTTATATCGCTCAAAATTTTAATTTGATTTACGATAGAATTACCAGCAGATGCAGAGACATTTATTTCAATATCTTGACCCGATGCTAAGCTGGATTTATTTACAGCTGAGCCATCTTTTGCATAAATCTTTGTATTTGTAGTAATAATGGCCGATTTCTTTGTGCCACTGACTTCATAAATTATATAATCTTTACCTTGAATAGTTTCAACAGCCTTTACCAATCCCTTTTGGCTAGTGCCCGATTGAGTTCCGCTCAAAGGATTTTGTTTAACCCAGTCGTAGGATATTTTAACCATCTTGGCAATTTCACTTCTTTTAACTGGCTTGTCGCCGTCAAAGTTTCCATCTCTTCCTTCAGGATGTAATACTTTTGTATCGATTAAAGCTGCAATTAGATTGATATAATCTTTGTTTATCTTATCTGCATCTTTATATTTCAAAACTGCCACAGATTTTGGTTTAAGTTCTAAAGCTCTTGCAATATAGACTGAAATTGTAAGTCTGTCAATCTTTTTATCTGTTCCAATTTTTAACATATCGTGTTTGGCTGCTGCTTTTAATTCATTTTCTGTAATAACATTTCTGGCCAAAGCAATTGCCACACATGATTTTGCCCATTCTGGCACACCTGCGTCTTTGATTTGATTTGCATAAGTTGAAAGTGCCTGATTAGTTTCACTAGTTGAAGGATTTATAATGCCTTCAATTAATCTTAATGTTTCCAAATAGGTAACTGTATTTTGTGGTCTGAAATATCCGTCTTCATATCCATTGATTATTCCCTTTTCGGCCATTTCCATAATATATTCGTAAGCCCAACCGTGTTGACCGGTCTTTATTACGTCTGGAAACGACTTTGCTGCATTTGCCGTTGTCATACTTAAGATCATAACAAATGCTAGCATTAATGTTACTAGACTTTTTGTTTTAAATTTCATTAATTTACCTCCGAATTTTTCTTTTTGCCTAAATCTAATCTTAAAATTATCTTCCTTTGCTCTAGAGATTAATTTAGGGAAACGCTTTATATTAACATAATAATAGCTAATACGCTAAAAGTCAATTAAATCACTGTTTCAAATTCTTTACAATATGGTTACTATTTAAAAAATTTAATGAAGAATTTTCTTTATTTAAAGTCATTTTTCTTAAATTTAAATAGATTTATCAATTATTAAATCTTTATTAAGATAAAATAAGAACCCGAGACTTGCTCGGGTTATACTTTCTTTACCTCTTTTGTGTTTTGATCATCTTCAGTATCGTTTTTATCTTCTTTTTTTCTATCGACTGAATCTTTTACTATATCTACAGGCTTTTCTTTCAATGTTTCGATATAATTTTTAATTACTGCAAAGTTTTTCTTTGCCATGGAATTTAGTACATCGTCAATATCGGGTGCATTTTTCAAAATTAGAGTCTGTCTGAGTTCATTTAAAAGACGCAGTTTTGCCGGATCATATTTTAATAAAACATTTTTCAAATCTTCTACAATCATTTTTGATAGTACAGGATTTAAATTTTCGCCACTTAATGCCACAGATAATTTGTCATATTCGGCAATGGTAGATATCATAAATGCAGAACCGCCAATATTGTCAGATCTCAAATATGGGATTGAAGATTTTTTTGCTCTATCTTCTAATGCATCGTTTAAATTCATATCAGAAGTGGCAATTATACAGTAATCATATCCAAAAAATACAAAATCTTCTTTAAGTCTTCTACCTTTTAACATAATTCTTTCAGAATTTTCGTCTTTTAATTTTAGAATCTCTTCACAAAAATCATCGGCGATTATGTATATTTTAAATTCACTTTTGATTAAATCTTTTGCATAATCATAGGCCGTCTCTCCGCCACCGAGTATCAAGATGTTCTTTCCCTTAGTGTCAATACTTATTGGAAAATATCTCATTAAGTTTCACTCCTTAAATTTATATTTGCTACTTTCTTTCTAATTAATATCTCTGAAATAATTATATCGATAATTATCCCAAATTGCAAAGATTTTAATTAGAATTAATGAGAATTTCATCTGTTATACATTTAAATTTCTATTTTTGCCTTTATCTATGTATTTTAGACTGCTATTGTGCTATAATAGAATATGTTAACGTTTTCTATATTATTTAAAGAAAGGATAGTGATTATTTATGACGGAAAAACGTAACAAAAAAACCTTTGCATTGACCACAAAAATTTTTATCGGTCTTATTCTAGGAGTTATAGTGGGTTTATTGATGCAAAATCATGCAGACTTTGCAACAAGCTATATTAAACCTCTTGGCACATTATTTTTAAACTTAATTAAATTAATTATTGTGCCTTTAGTATTTTCATCGCTATTGGTTGGTGTAGCCGATCTTGATGATGTTACCAAACTCGGAAAGATTGGACTTAAAACAATTGCTTTCTTCCTCATAACTACAGCTGTAGCAATTATAATAGGATTAGCTTTAGCAAATATAGGTAATGTCGGCGGAAATTTTGTATTGCCTGCCGAGCAAATAACAGTAGAGACAAAAGAAGCTCCGAGCATTATTGACACATTGTTAAATACAGTACCTGCAAATCCTCTTGAAGCTCTAGTAGAAGGAAGAATGCTTCAAATTATTGTATTTGCCATAATAATGGGAGCCGGATTGTTGGCAGTTAATGAAAAAGCAGTAGTAGTTTTTGATTTCTTTAGAGGCATCACTGAAGCAATGTACGTTATTATTGCAGGAGTTATGAAATTTGCTCCTATAGGTGTATTTGGGCTTATAGTACCTGTGATTGCAGAAAATGGTCCAGAAGTTTTACTGCCCCTATTGCGATTGATTATAATAGTATATGCTGCTTGTTTAATTCATATGGGATTGGTATATACTTTTGCAGTAAAAATTAGTAATTATCCTATTAAAAAATTTTACAAAGCTGTATTTAAACCATGGTTAATTGCATTTACAACTTCGTCTTCTTCTGGCACATTGCCAATCACAATTCAAACTGCTGAAGAAGACTTAGGCGTTCCAAAGCCAATTGCATCTTTTGTATTGCCACTTGGAGCAACTATCAATATGGACGGAACTTCAATTTATCAAGGAGTATGTGCTCTATTTATAGCGCAAGTCTATGGCATTTCTTTAACTATAGGACAGCAGTTGACCATTGTTCTAACCGCCACTTTAGCATCTATAGGTGCGGCTGGAGTACCTGGAGCAGGTATGATAATGTTAGGCATGGTACTTGAAAGTGTTGGACTTCCAATTGAAGGTATAGCCTTAGTAGCCGGTGTAGACAGATTGTTAGATATGATGAGAACTTCTGTAAACGTAGTGGGCGACATTGCATGCTCAATTTTTGTATCACGTACAGAAGGCGAATTAGATCATATTAAATAGTATATTATGAAACTTGGAATTTTAGGGGGCATGGGCCCCCTTGCTACTTGCACATTTTACAAAATGATAATCGATATGACTTACGCAAATTGCGATCAAGAACATATAGACTTGATGATCTTATCTCATGCTTCTATGCCAGATCGCACAAATGTTATAGTCAATAATCTGGACGAAAATATTATAATCGAAGCCACTAAAAAAGATATAGAACTATTTGAAAAAGCTGGCGTAGATAATATAGTAGTAACTTGTAATACTTTTCATCATTTTATAGATGAATTTAAAAAGAATACAAGTATAAATGTAATAAATATGATAGAAGAAGCAGTTAAAGAAGTTTTAAAAACTTTTGGTGAAAATGCAAATATTTATGTTTTAGGAACTGATGGTACTAATTTGTCTGGTATATATAAAAAATATGCCACAAAATATAATCTAAATTTCTTAGATATTCCAGAAGAAATACAAAAGAATATTATGGAAATTATATATGAAGTCAAAGCCACAAATATTACGAAGTCGCTAAAATTTGAAAACTTGCTCAATACACTGAGAGCATTGAAAACTGATTCGATTTTCATACTCGCATGCACAGAACTTTCTTGTCTTGAAATACCGAAAGAGTTTCAAGAAAAGACATTAGACGCAATGAAAATTTTGGCCAAATGTGCAATTGTAAAATCTGGGTATAAATTGAAATAATAGCAATTTTGGGGGGCTTTTAGTATGAAAGAAAAGATTTTATTTTATGCCATGGAAGGCGAAAAAATGTGCTTTATGCATGCAATTATGAATGCATTAGATCTAAAAGAAAGTGGACATGATGTAAAATTGATACTAGAGGGTGCAGCTTGCAAACTGCATTCCGTTTTAAGAGATGAGAACAATCCACTTTACAAAAAACTTCTAGACTCAGATATTTTGATAGGAGTCTGTCTAGCCTGTTCTAAGATGCTTGGTGTCTATGAAAAAAATAAAGACATTCCATTTTTAGATGATATGAATGGACACGCTGGCATGAAATCTTTTATAGAAAAGGGCTATAAAGTAGTAGTTATGTAAAAAAATAGGGCGTCTTAAATTTTCATTTTAAGATTCCCTATTTCAATTTATTTTTAATATCTGCCAAGACTGAAAGAGATTCTTCGTTTATGCCCGACATCTGTATTTGACTTTCGATACGCTTTTTATTGGCCAATCTATTTACAGTCCGCTTGGCATTATAGATCTCGACTGCCAATTCTCTGGCGCTCACTCTAGTGCCACCATTTTGTAAAATTATTTCTTGTTCCAATTTGTCAGAAGTTGCAACTCTAATATGCTTTTTAAATCCATATTCGTACAATTCCCTCTCAATAAATGCGTCTGCCGTTTCGTCCTCTTTAGTAAAGACAATTCTCACACCTCTGTCAATATAATCTTGTCTATCGCCTTTTGCCATATAAGAATCGAATACTAAAATTATTTCAATATCTGCATAAGCTCGATATTCCACGAGCAAATCTAGTAATTTTTCCCTAGCTTCTTCCAAGCTGATTTGTGAAAGTGCCTTGAGTTGATCCCAGTCGTTTATAATATTGTAGCCGTCGATATAAAGATTTTCCTTACCTCTTCTTAGCATGTTTTTGTCTCAACACTTCATAAATAAGTATCGCCGCTGCATTAGAGGCATTTAGCGATTCAATATTTCCATACATAGGAATTTCAACCACCATATCGGAATTATTTCTAATATTTTGGCTAATGCCTTTATCTTCACCGCCAATGACTAAGCAGACTCCGCCTGAAAAATCAACTTCCCACATCGATTGACCATTCATATCGGCAGCATAGACCCAAAGTCCTTTATCTTTAAGTTCTCTAATCGTGTCAGAAATATTATTGACCATGGCAACATTCATATATTTTGCAGCGCCAGCAGAAGCTTTCCAAACAAATTGATTAACTCTTGCCGCGCGTCTTTTTGGAATAATAATTCCATGCGCCCCACCGCATTCGGCCGTTCTCATAATTGCGCCTAAATTATGCACATCTTCAATAGAATCGAGCATAATCACAAAAGGGTCTTGACCTAATTCTTTGGCATAGTTTAAAATATCTTCCACCGTTTTATATTCATAATCGGAAACGAGCGCTACAACACCTTGATGATTGGCGCCATTTGCATAAAAATCTAATTTTTCTTTTGCAACTTCAGATACTACCAGCTTCTTTTTGCGAGCGATTGATAAAATTTTTCTAATACTGCCATCATCTGAGCCTTTTTTGATATATATTTTTTGAACACCACTGTCGCCATTTAAGGCCTCCAACACCGGATTTCTACCTACAATATAATTTTCATTCATCTTTTCACCTTCAATTTATATTTAATAATCTTCAATTATCAATTTTGAGATTAGATCTTTAAGTCTATTATCTCTTCCCAATAGATACAAATATCCAAAAAGAGATTCTAAAGCAGTTGCATTTCTGTAATCTGAAAGATTTGCATTTTTGGGCACAGTATGTGATTGTGCATTTCTGCCACGTCTTATTACAGATTTTTCTTCATCAGTGAGATATTCATAAATATGTTCTAAAAATTTAGATTGGGCAGAGGCCCTCACAATTTTTGAACAGTTTCTGTGCAATTTATTAGAATTCAATTTTCCATTTGCAATTTTAGTGCGCACAAAAAGTTCATAAACTGCATCTCCAATAAAAGCTAAGGATATAGGATTCATCATCCTTATATCCTCAGTTGAAAGTTCTCTATTTACATTTCTAAAAACATTATGCGCGTCTGAATTTAACCCCATCTCTAGTATCCTCAAGAATAATTCCCTTAGCCAAAAGATCGTCTCTTATCTTATCGGCAAGTTCGAAGTTTTTGTTCTTTCTAGCTTCGTTTCTTTCTTCAATAAGCTTTAAAATTTCTTCATCATCGAGGTTTTCTCTTTCTTTTTTAAGTATTCCCAATACATTGACCAGCTTCATCAAAGTATCATAAGCCTCTTTAACTACCAATTGATTAGAGTTTTCATCGAGTGCAGAATTTGCATGTCTTACGAGATTGAAAACCTCTGAAACTGCATCGGCAGTGTTTAAATCGTCATCCATAGCTTTTTCAAAAGCTTTTTTATCTTCTAAAAAAGTATTTATTATATCTTTATCATCATCTGAAAGTTCTCTTTCTTCAGTTTTTTCAAGCAAATCTTCATAAGAATATTTTGCATTATAGAGTCTTTCCAAACCAGCCTTAGTTTGTTCCATAACTTGATCTGAAAAGTTTATTGGCGAACGGTATTGAGAAGAAATTAAGAAAAATCTCAAAATTTCTAAATCATATTTTTCAGCAACTTCTTTTAAAGTGAAAAAATTGCCCAAAGACTTGCTCATCTTCTGATTGTCGACAGTTATCATGCCATTGTGTAGCCAAAAATTAGCAAACTGTTTGCCAGTCAAAGTTTCGGATTGTGCAATTTCATTTTCATGATGCGGAAATTGCAAATCTTCGCCGCCAGTGTGAATGTCAATAGTATCGCCCAATAACGTTCTAGCCATTACACTGCATTCTATATGCCAACCAGGTCTGCCTTCGCCCCAAGGACTTGGCCAAGAAGGTTCGCCCTCTTTTTTCTTCTTCCATAGCGCAAAATCTAGTGGATTTTCTTTTCTCTCATCAATACTAACTCTAGAGCCTGAGCGTAAATCGTCTATATTTTTCCCCGATAGTTTTCCATAATCTTTGGCACTATCAATATCAAAATAGACATCACCATCAATCTCATAGGCAGCACCTTTTTTAATTAAGCCATCTACAAATTCGATAATATTATCGACATATTCCGTTGCTTTGGGATTTATTGTTTCATAATCGTAAAGATTTAAAGCCTTCGCATCTTCCATAAAAGCTTCAATATATCTATTTGCAATTTCAGTTGAGCTTACGCCCTCCTCATTTGCCCTATTAATAATTTTGTCGTCAATATCGGTAAAGTTGACTACAAAATCAACATCCCAACCCTTATAAATAAAATATCTGCGTAGAGTGTCAAATACAACAAGCGGCCTAGCATTGCCCACATGTATAAAATTATAAACTGTAGGACCGCAATTATACATTTTTACTGTTTTGCCATCAATCGGCGCAAATTCATCTTTACTTCGCGTCAAGGTATTGTATAGTTTCATCTTTCACCCTTCTTTCATCTAGTTAACTTAATTCTACTTCATATTGAGATATATTTCAATAAAAAGGCCAAAGATTAATTAATGTATAATCATATTAAAACGCTTATAGGAAATTCTCCTCTTCTTTTCATTTAGATTGTTTTCTTGCTACTTAAAAAAGAGCATAAGAATAATTCTTATACTCTAAAAATCATTATAATCAAATTTTATGCTGCACTTTTGTCTAGGGGTTTTAGATTTCTAATAAATATTGCTGCAAATACGAATACGATCATCAGCATATTATAATAGCTATGCATAATGATTTCTCCTGCTGAGGCTGCTGTGGCTACTCCTAAGACTGCAAGCATCGGGTTTGAATAAGGAAGTAGGCCTTGGATACCTGCGGCAAATGTGTCTAGGATGCTGGCTACTATCTTAGGTTCAAGATGATATTCATCTGAAATTTCTTTTGCAATCGGTCCTGTTGATACGACGGCAATAGTATTATTTCCAACGCAAATATCTACAATCATGACTAGAATAGCAATCCAGATTTCTGCATCTCTTTTACTTTTGACTCGTTTTTTAATAGTATCAATTATATAATCTATACCGCCATTAAGTTTAACCAATTCGATTATACCGCCAACTAGTATTATGACTATAATTATTTTTCCACTGCCTTGGATTCCCTTTGAAATAGATTGTATCGTTTCTTGCACGTTTAAAGTATTCGTAAATAGACCAATAGAGAGCGAAACAAATACTCCCAATAACAAAACTATGAATACATCTAGTCCAGAAATGGCTGCAATAAAGACTAGGAAATAAGGAATCATTTTAATAAATTCATATTCATAAACACCTTCTTTAACTCCTTCAGTAAGTCCTCTGCTCTTTAGATAAAACATTACAACGGCCAAAATTGCCGGCACAATTACTAGTTTTATATTGGCTCTAAATTTATCTTTCATTTCACAACCTTGAGTTCTCGTTGCTACTATAGTCGTATCTGATATTATTGATAGATTGTCTCCAAACATCGCGCCACCAAGCACTGCTGCGCAGCATAATCCTAGAGGGTTTCCAGACTGTTCTGATAGCCCAACTGCAATAGGAGTTAAGGCTACGATTGTGCCTACGGAAGTTCCAATGGCAAGTGATACGAAGCATGAAATTACAAACAAGGCAGGTACTAAAACATTACTTGGGAATATCGACAAACCAAAGTTTACAACGCTATCAACAGCTCCCATATCTCTAGATACTTGTGAAAATGCACCTGCTAAAATAAATATGACTGCCATCAATATTATATTTGGATTTCCGCCGCCTTTGCAAAAATGATCAATCTTTTCTGAAAATTTTATATCTCTATTTATCGCCAAGGCCAAAACTGCACTTATTAAAAACGCAACTTCGACTGGCATACTCTTAAAATCTTTAGTTATAATTCCATTTCCGAGATATATAATTATAAAAAATATCATAGGTATTAAACCCTTTGCACTTTTTTTCATCAATTTACCTCCAAAAACTATATTTTTTATCAAAAAAGGTATAAAAATTAGGCTCCTTCACAAATTGTGAAGAAACCTAAAAATTATTATGTTTTAAAAGCTATTTAAAAACTTAATTTAATGAATCTACAATTTTTTGAGCTTCCTCAATATTTTCTACAACTTCCAAAATACCTTTGGCAACGAGCTCAGTATAGATTTCAGCTTCTTCGTCTGAAAGCCAAGGGATTGGATTATCTTTGAAATATTCAGGGCAGCTCACCAAATTTATAACGCAGGATGTTCTTTGCAAAATTCCTGCTCCGCCTAGTCTTTCGTGAACTTCATTTGACATAAAGGAAATTCCGCCACAATCTTGGCTGACTGCAATTGCCAAATCTGCAATTGTCAATACTTTATCTTCTGAAGTTTCACATTCTCTAAGTTTTTTGCCAAGTTCTATGATCTTGTCAGCAACCATATGAGAATTCTTTCTTAATGCATCTTTTGTGCGCTTCATGCCGCCACCTGGATGGTATTTAATTGGAACGCCCATTTTTTTGCCAGCTTCTACCAAGCAGTTTGCAACTACAATATTGTCATCTACTTCGTCTGCTCTGACAAAATAGGTATTTTCTTCCAAACCTTCCGAGAAAGTGGAAAAAATCATCGCTTCAACAATTATTGTAGGAAGCTTATCCATGCCAAGAGCTTTTATGATTTCGCCTTTATTAAATTCCATGGAATTGCCTTCCATATCTTCCATCGGCCCAAGACCACCAGTAGTAGTATTTACAGTTCCCAATACACTTATTGGAACTCCGTCTATATCTAGAACTGTTCCTGCCATAACTCCACTATTTGTTTTGCCACCTTCTGTTATGGTTACAAAATTATCGGGATAGTTTTTGACAAACGTATTCAAAGCTGCGTTCGCAATAGCTGCCTGATATGCCACTGGAGTTTCTAATACGCCTTGGCCATAAATTCTACCAAATGCATCTAAGACTAGAGTGTGTGTGTTTATAACTTCTTTGCCGACCATATGCTCAGCAAGTCTTTTTTCTTGAGGAGTGATGCCGCGTCTTGCAACTCCCTCTCCCTTTCCGCCACTTTCCAAAACTGCCGTCACTTTGTTTCCGTCGTATTCAAATTTTTCAATTTTTAAAGACAAGCCCGTTGCCTTTTTGAAAAGTGTTAAAACTACAGACAGTCCGCATGAATCGTCCTGTACTTGATTATTTAAGCTATGGCAATGTCCGCAGCCCACATGGCCTGCTATTGCCGCTATTCCAACTTTTTCTTTGCTTAATTTTACGTCCATAGAATTCCTCCTTTATTTTATTAAGAGTGAGATTCCCGACAGAATTAACAAGATATATACAATTTTTAAGAATTTCTCTCTGGATATTATTTTAGCTAAATATCCACCAATTGCTACACCGGCAAATACTCCCGGAAGTCCCAATAGTGTTACCGTTATATTATGTGGAGTAAATTGTCCTTTCATAATTTGGTCTGCCATTAGCCAACCGTTTAACCAAATCCACACGAAGCAAAGTGTACCTCTGATTTGATTTTTATCTTTAAGTTTCTTAGCTGCGTAAATGATTAAAAGTGGTCCACCAGATACGAATAGACCTTGGAATACCCCTGCAAATAATACTATTACTATCAGTGCTGCGTCAGAAAAATCCAAATCGCCTTTATAAAACATTTCTTTCAATGCAACTGCTATTATAAAGACTGCGTAGACTTTTAATAAAATCGTAGATGGTACTCTCGTTGATAAAAATATTCCAGTAATTAAACCAATCAACATCAAAACGAGCATCTTGCCTGCTTGTTTCCAGTCTATATTTTTATAATTTGAAATGAAAATTATTAATGAACTTATTAATCCATATGTGTTAACTGCTACCTTGGCAGTTTCCAATCCTTGCAAATGGATTGAAGGAGGCATCGCCAAAAGTGAACCGGCAAAACCTGTAAGACCTTGGATAATATTAGCTATAAAAATGCCTATTGCGAATAAAATATTTGTGCTCGTGAAAATTCCGCTCATAATACCCCTCCCGTATCATTTATTAAACTTTGGGCGAAGAAAATGTCTTCGCCCTATTTAATTATTTTTCTTCAAGTATTGTTTCTTGGTATGCATAAAGTGCTGGCGATCCGCCTGTGTGTAAGAATAAAACATTGTCGTCCTTATCAAATTTTCCTTCACGGACCATTCCGATAAGTCCTGCAAATGCTTTTCCTGTGTAAACTGGGTCTAATAAAATACCTTCAGTTCTGGCCAAGAGCTGAACAGCTTCGATCATTGAATCTGTTGGAAGTGAATATCCTGGTCCTACAAAATCATCTCTAACTGCAACTAAGTCATCAGCAATTTCATTTTGGATACCTAGTAATTTTGCAGTTTCTCTAGCTAAGTTTAATACAAGTGGAGCTTGTTTTTCAACAGGTCTGCTAACAGATACTCCTGTGATTGGAATATTTGCATTTACACCTGTAAGTCCTGCAACCATACCTGCATGTGTTCCTGATGAACCTGATGGAACTACGATGTGATCGATAACTAAAGCTTTGTCAAATAATTGCTCCATAATCTCTTCAGCACATGCCACATAACCTAATGCGCCGATTGGGTTTGAACCGCCGCCAGGAATAATATAAGGTTTTCTGCCTTCGCCCTCTAGCTTTTTAGCTAATTTTTCCAATTCGCCCATCATATCTGATCCGCCAGGAACTACGTGTACATCTTCAACTCCTAAAAGTCTGAAAAGATAGTTATTTCCGCTCGCATCTTTGCTATAACTGTCTTTAACTCTCTCTTCTAAAATTAATTGACATTTAAGTCCCTCTTTAACTGCTGCTGAAAGAGTTAATCTGCAGTGATTAGACTGAACTGCACCACAAGTTAAAATAGTGTCGGCACCTTTGTTAAGTGCATCTGCCATTAAGAACTCCAGTTTCCTAGTCTTATTACCACCTGATGTTAGGCCCAATAAATCATCTCTTTTGATATATATATTAGGTCCTCCTAGTGCTTTTGAGAAGTTCTCCAATTTTTCTAATGGAGTTTTACCTTCTGTATACCTTCTTCTTGGAAATTTTGCTAAATTCATGAACGCCATCCTCCTTTGAGTCGTTAATATTCAGTGGTTGAATCTATAATATCAACCCTTAAAAAAATAGTAACATGATTAATAATATAAAGTCAAGAGATTGTTTTTATATTGTATATTTGTAAATCATATAGAAAACATTAAATTGTATTGAAATCGCTTGCTTTTCTATGCTTTTATCAATTTGATAATATATATAATTAATTTCTTATCACGTTAAACTGTTTCAAATTCGGCAATAAAAAAGAGTATTCTCAGACAAACGAGAATACTCAAACTCCATTATATTAATTAATTTTTAAAAAAACATCTTCACAATTCCAAATACTACTATATATAATACTACGGACGAAATTGCTGCTGCAGTAAACACTGCTTGTCCCCTTTGTGCAATTACTTTAAAGTTTACGCTCATGCCAAGAGCCGCCATTGCCATTCCAAGTAGTATAAACGCCAATGATACGAGTGTATCTAAAATTTTAATATCGATATGCATAAATGATCCGATTGCAGAAGCTATCAAAAAGCCCACCATAAACCAAGGAATTGGAAGCTTTGCATCTGCTTTTTCTCCTACATTAGTCTTCTTTGCATAGTAAGTGCCTGCAATCATCGCAACAGGAGCAAGCAACAATACTCTCGATAATTTAGTAACTATTGCAATATCAATTGCAGTTTCTCCTGCCGCCCCAGCCGCTGCAACTGCGTGTGCAATTTCGTGTAAAGACGCACCACAAAGCACTGCATATTGCTCAGTCGTAAGAGGCATAATTTCTCTTAATCCAACAGAAATTAATGTAAACACCGTTCCCATAATACAGACAACAGCAACCGATAGCACTGCATCGTCTGATTTTGCCTTAATTTGTGGCGAAACTCCCATAACGGCTGCCGCACCGCAAATTCCACAACCACAAGAAGCCAAAATTGCCAATTCTTCATGCACATTAAATTTCTTGCAAAGCACATAGGTCAATATAATCATAAATGTGACGACAAATAAAGCTAGACCTAAGCTTTTTATACCTGATTGAGCCAATACTATAAGATTTAATTTAAAACCAAGTAAAATTATTCCAAGTCTCAAAAATTTACCAGATATAAAGCCAACTCCTGCTCCTGAGGATTTCACAACTCCAGGAATAAGTTGATAAAACATTCCGACAAGTAGTGCAATTACCATCGCGCCGATAATTCTTAAACCTGGCAGAGTAGATCCGTATTTTCCGATAAGGGATGCCAAAAGTGTAAAAAAGGCGGCGATCCAAAATTGTTTCGTTTTAATTATATCCATAATGCCCTCCTTCTTAATTTTATAAATATAATAACAAATCATATAATTTTTGCAAGCCATATTTTGTAATATTTGTTTAGTATTTACAACTAATTATGTGAGATTTTAGTATGTATTAAATAAATTGTTTTTAAATTGTACTATATATATCCAATTTATATTTTTTCTAAAAGACATTCATATAATTAATGCCAATTATTAAAAAAATATTTTTATTTTTTTTTGAAAAATATCCAAGAAATTCGTTTTATTGATTTTTGTTATCAGCTATATTCTATTTTAAAAAATTATGATATAATTAGCCTAAGCTAACACGCGAATATATTTATATTATAATACTATAATCTGAGGAGGTATCTTATGAAAAAAGAAAAACAAGAATCTGTGCTAAATAGACTCAAAGTTTTTATGGGCGATAAAAAATATCTATTTCCCATTTCTCTCACGCTCTCTGGTCTATCTGCAATAACTGGCATCTTGCCTTTTATCTATATCAGGCAAGTTATTGTGGAAATTTTAGACAAAGGGCTTTCGTCCAATTATCAAAGCATTTTAAATTCAGCTCTCTTTGCTCTGCTCTTTGCCGCATTGACTGTGCTTATCTATTTTTTGGCACTCGTACTATCGCATATTGCTGCATTTAGAGTTGAAGTAGGTTTTCAAAAAGTAGCAATGGAAAAAATTATGCAAATGCCACTTGGCTTTTTTGATATGCATTCAACTGGCAAAATTCGCAAAGTAGTAAATGACGGAGCAAGTGTTACGCATTCATTTTTGGCACACAATCTGCCCGATCTTGCAAATGCAATGATCACCCCGATTATAATTTTAATTTTGATGTTTTATATCGACTGGAGGCTCGCTGCAGCATGCATGATTCCATTAATTGTCGGATTCACAATCGTGGGTGTATTGTCTTCTGTGGGCAGCAAATTTCAGCAATTATATTTTGATTCCTTAGAAGAGATGAGTTCCGAATCGGTCGAATACGTTAGGGCAATTCCCGTTGTTAAAACTTTTGGCCAAAGTATAAAATCGTTCGAAAGATTTTATAATAGCATTATAAATTATAGAGATATGGTTTTAAAATATACTCTATCTTGGCATAAGCCTTATAGTTTTTATTTAGCCATTGCTCAGGCGACTGCATTTTTTCTAATTCCTTTTGCAATTCTACTCATAGGAAGGGGCGCAAATATCAATCAAGTCTTGGCAGATTTTATATTCTATCTAATTATCGCACCTACAATCACAATCGCTTTAATGAGAATTATGTATCTAAATCAAAATAAAATGATTGCAAAACAGGCTATCGATAGACTCGATGCACTCTTTGATATGAAAAATTTAGAATACAAAAAAGAAAATGTCCATATTAAAAATTACGATATTGAATTTAAAAATGTAGTCTTTGAATACGAGGGTGCAGGTAGAAATGCAGTCGATAATATTTCATTTAAAGTTAATTCAGGAGAAAGTGTTGCATTGGTTGGCATGTCGGGCGGCGGTAAGACCACAATAGCTAGACTTTGCGCCAGATTTTGGGATGTTAAATCGGGCGAAATTAAAATTGGTGGCATAAATGTAAAAGATATACCTAAAAAGCAGCTCATGGATGTAGTTTCATTCGTGTTTCAAAATACAAAATTGTTCAAAATGAGCATCAGAGATAATATTGTCTTTGGTAAAGAAAATTACAGCGAAGAAGATTTATTAAAAGCTGTTAAACTTTCGCAAAGTGAAGATATAATTTCGCAATTGCCAGATGGTTTAGATACCGTAATTGGCACAAAAGGCACATATCTATCGGGCGGAGAACAGCAGAGAATCGCTCTCGCCCGTGCAATTTTAAAAGATGCTCCAATTGTATTACTTGACGAAGCGACTGCCTTTGCCGATCCCGAAAATGAATATTTGATACAAAAGGCTTTAAAAGAGCTTGCAGCTGGCAAGACTTCGATTATGATTGCGCATAGGCTAACGAGTGTGGTCGATACGGATAGAATTTTAGTAATTTCAGACGGAAAAATTGTTGAAGAAGGCACACATGAAGAGCTATTAAATAAAGGCGGACAGTATAAGATGATGTGGGACGATTATCAAAAATCTATCGATTGGAAGATTAATAAAGGAGGTGCAAAATGATTAATTATTTAAAAAATCGTTATGCGCTAACTAAAGAGGGCGCTACTCAACTCTTAAAGGGCATAATTTCTCATTCACTATTAAATATCTCCTTAGTTTTGCCCATAGGCCTTTCGATGTACTTTATACAAAATGTTCTTATGAAAAATGACGCCGGCAATATGAAAAAATATATTCTAATTTCTATTGCAATGTTTATCGTGACATATATCTTTGCATATATTGATTATTATCAAACCTTTACGACAATCTATACAGAAAGTGCAAAGAGAAGAATTTCGCTTGCAGAAAAATTGAAACTATTGCCACTCTCATTCTTTGACAGAAAAGATGTATCAGATCTCAGCGCCACAATTATGAGCGATACTAACGAAATGGAGCAATTGTTTTCGCACGCAGTTCCTCAAATGTATGCGGCCATTATTAATTTTATAATTCTATCGATTATACTATTAATCTACAATTGGAAAATGGCTCTTTCTGCAATATGGATAATACCCGTTGCATTTTTGATTTTTAGATTGTCAAAGAATATGCAACAGAGATTGTCTAAAGAAATCTATCTAGATCGCAGGAATATAGCTGAAAAAGTACAATCTGGGCTAGACAATATTCAAGAGATCTATTCTTATAATATGCAAAATGAATATACTAAAGATCTCAACAAATCATTAGATGATTATGAAAAGACTCTAGTTAGATCTGAAGCTATATTGGGCGCATTTGTAAATCTCTCTCATGGGCTATTAAAGCTAGGAATCCCCAGTGTTACACTCTATGGCGCGCATCAATTTATATCTGGCAATATCGATATTTTGACATATATCGGCTTTATAATTCTTGCAGTAAGAATTTATGATCCCATTATGGAGATAATTAACAATTTTGCAGCTTTAAATTTCTTAGATGTTAGAATCGATCGCATGAAAGAAATGGACGCCCTTCCCGTGCAAGAAGGTTCAAAAGAATTTGAGCCAAATGGATATGATATTGTTTTTGAAAATGTTTCTTTCTCATATAAAGAAAATTTGGAGACGATAAAAAACATTTCATTTTCCGCAAATCAAGGCGAAGTTACTGCACTCGTAGGCCCATCAGGCGGTGGAAAGACGACTGTTACAAAGCTTGCCGGAAGATTTTGGGATATAAATAGCGGCAAAATCACAGTCGGTGGAGTTGATATTTCAAAAATTGATCCCGAAGAACTTTTGAAATCTTATTCGATAGTATTTCAAGAAGTTGCGCTCTTTAATTCTACAGTCATGGAAAATATAAGGCTTGGAAAAAAAGGCGCAACAGACGAAGAAGTACTTCAAGCTGCAAAAATTGCAAACTGCGATGAATTTGTAAAAAAACTCCCCAATGGCTATGAAACAGATATAGGTGAAAATGGAGAAAAGCTATCAGGCGGAGAACGTCAGCGCATATCCATCGCCAGAGCAATTTTAAAAGATGCGCCTATAATTCTTTTAGACGAAGCAACTGCATCAATTGATGTGGAGAACGAATCTAAGATTCAAGAAGCTTTGAGCAATTTAATCAAAGATAAAACAGTACTAATAATTGCACATAGAATGCGAACAATCGCGGGTGTCGATAAAGTAATCGTCTTAGATAATGGTGAAATTGTTGAAAGCGGTAGTCCAAAAGAACTTAAAGAAAGAGGCCAAATTTTTGCTTCAATGTTAAAAAGACAAAGTCAATAAATAAAAAAAGATGGACTTTTGAGATATTTCAAGAGTCCATTCTCTTATTTATATAGTCTGTCTATCTAAAAAATTTATTATCTTATCAGGATTTTCAAAGATATTCACTTTTTCATATCCACTAGAATCTATCATCAAAGCAGTGTTGCAGGCCTTAAATAAAAGTTCAGTATCATGTGTTATTATAAGAATCGGCACTTGCTC
>JAUNVH010000024.1 GCA_030537765.1 Tissierellia bacterium
TAACATATTATATAGTATTTATCAATCTTTAAAGACGATTATTAAAAATGTTTTTTCCGAAAAGATAGATATATATAGCATGTTGATTTACCACTCTAACGCATGATTTTATGGTGTGTTTCTATAAATTTATTATATTATATTTTTAGTTAATTTGTTTTTTGTAATTATCAATTTAAAAATTATTATTTGAACATTAAATCATAAATCCTTTGTAGATCATCGTAATTATAATATTCTATTGTGATCGTTCCAGATTGTTTTTTATCTTTTATTTCAACTTTTGTGCCAATTTGTGACATCATCTGCTCTTCTAGATCTATTATATATGGATCTCTCAAATCAAAATATTCTCTAGTTATTACTTTTCTGACTGTCTTTCTAGTTTTGTGCACACTTTCTTTGCCGTCCACAATTTTTTTTGCACGTTTATATTGCTCGTCTAAATTGTCAATTTTTAATAGAGCAATCCCGTGGCTTTGGCTAAGTTTTCCCTCGGCTAACATATCCACAACTCTTGGATCGAGTCTTAGAAGGCGAATTTGGTTTGAAATATAAGAGCGGCTTTTGCCAATTGCCTTTGATAATTCTTCCTGTGTAAGTTCGTATCTCTCCATGACACTTTTAAAGCTCAATGCCTCTTCAATTGGGTTTAAGTCGACTCTTTGAACATTTTCTATAATAGATATTTTATCTGATTCGGCTTGTGTTAATTCTTTAACTATTGCTGGTACTGTATTTAATCCTGCAAGCTTTGCGGCTCTAAATCTGCGTTCTCCAGCTACAATTGTATAGTATTCTCGGTCTTTCGTTACTATTATAGGCTGAATTATGCCCATTTCTTTAATTGATTCTGCCAATTCTTCTAATTGTTCCGGCTTAAAGCTCTTTCTAGGTTGATTTTCATTGGCTTTGATTTTATCGATAGATATATTTTCTACATTTCCTTGAGTTTTTTCGTTCAATATTTCATCTACTGCTTTTTGATCGGCAATTAATGCTCCTATGCCTTTTCCTAGACCTCTTCTTTTGTCTTTCATTATAATTTCACCGTTCTTTCTATAAATTCGTCAGCTAATGCCAAATAGGCTTCGGCGCCTTTGCTCGTCTTATCATAAGTAAATATAGATTCTCCATGAGATGGCGCTTCGGCTAGTCTTACATTTCTTGGAATAATGGTTTCAAATACTTTGTCTTTGAAGAAATTATTGATCTCGGCAAATACATCTTTTGCAAGATTGTTTCTCGCATCGAACATGGTCATTAAGACTCCATATACTTGGAGCTTAGGATTATTTGTATTCTTTATGAGCTCTATCGTATCAAATAATTGACTTATGCCCTCTAGTGCATAGTATTCGCTCTGTACGGGGATCAATACTCCGTTGGAGGAGGAGAGTGCCATCAGGCTTAATATTCCCAATGACGGTGGTGCATCAATTATAATATAATCGTAATTCATCTCCACAGAATCTACAATATCTTTTAAAATGCGCCACCATGAGCTAAGATTTGCCAATTCAATTTCTGCTGCGGCCAAATTGCTATTGGAGGGGATTATCGATAAGTTTTTTGTATGAGTATCTTGTATTGTATCAGTTATATCACCTTTTCCTGATATGAGCTCATATAATGTATGTTCGAGATTTCTCTTATCTAGCCCCAATCCACTGGTAAAGTTTCCTTGAGGATCGCAATCTATTGCTAAGACTTCAAACCCTTTGTCTGCAATTGCAGCGCTCAAGTTTATAGCGGTGGTCGTCTTTCCAACTCCACCTTTTTGATTAAATATTGTAGTAATTTTACCCATTCTACGCCTCTTGCTCCTTATCTTTCGTATTGAGTTTAGTATCTAAATTTATTCTTTCTTCATTAGATTCGATTTTTTCTTTGTCGTTTGAATGTTCGTGATTATGATTTTCAGTTTTTGCAGTTCTGTTTTCAATTATTAGATCATCTTCTATATATTCCACATTATCGCGCAAGTTTTGATAATATCTTTCGTCTCGCAGTTTCTTTTTCATGCGATATTTTTCTACCTTATAGTCTCGATAGACTTGATATATTAAATATATAGAGATCAAAAGTGCAATTGCAGTTGCAAACATTTTAATTCTATCATCTAATGTTTGAAAAAATTTGCTATTGCCAAATGCGCTCAAAATTAAAAGCGGTATAAATTTGAGTTTAAAATTTTTTGGTCGCTGTCTGTAATCGTATAAAAACAGCACAAATATTGCTATATAAAAAATTATTGCCATAATTTTACTCTCTTTCGTATAATGTAATTTTATCCGTCTATTTAAATATAAGATATAAAATGTTTGACGTCAAACATTTTGAGCAATTTATTTTTAAATTTCTGTTTTTGTCAAGATTTTAATTTTTAAATTGAGTTTTTAATCGTTATTTAGAAAATTATTTAATGTGAGTATTTTAATTAGCAATTAATTATTTTAATAATTTAAAATCGATTAGGAAATTTTAATTAGATGATAGATTTTAAATATAATATGCAAAAAACTCTATCGATTATTTGATATTAAATTTTTAGAATCAAATTTATATTTGCAGCGTCTAAGATAGAATGAAGCATTAATTTATTGCAGATTGAATATTGACGGTATTTTTATAATATGGGTTTTAAAATAGAGTTTTCGATTGTTTTAAGATGGATTTGATTGATTGAATTGTTTTTATAATTTTAATTGTTTATATAAAAAATGTTTGACGTCAAACATTTCTTTCGATATTGTTTGACGTCAAACATTTAATTTTTATAAAGGTCTGTTTTTTGGTTTGCCACCAGCTCTTGGATATTTGTTTGCGGTAGGGGCAATCTTTTTAATTACTATTAGATTATGTTCATAGTCGTCAAATTCGACTTTGATCGTTTCTAAATATTTTCCGCCTAGAATTTTTATTGCATTTTTGCTCTCATTTATTTCTTGTTGAGGTTCTGGGCCTTTCATTGCTATGAATTTTCCTCCCGGCTTTACAAATGGCAAAGAGTATTCGGCCAATGTGCGCAAATTTGCAACGGCTCTTGAGATTGCTATATCATATTTTTCTCTATAATCTTGATTTCTGCCCAGTTCTTCGGCTCTGCCGTGTATCGTTTCAATATTATCTAGTTTCAGCTCTTTAATTACTGTATCTAAAAATCCAATTCGCTTTTTCAAACTGTCTAGTAATAAAATCTCTAGATCTTTGCGATATAGTTTCATCGGTATGCCGGGAAAGCCTGCGCCTGTTCCAATGTCGATTACTTTGGCATTTGTTTCTATATTGGTCAGAAATACGCTTAAGCTATCTACATGATGCTTTGTATCGACTTCTCGAGGCTCTGTGATGGCTGTGAGATTGAATTTTTTGTTCCATTCTAATAAAAGTTCTGTATATTTTTTGAATTCATTGCTCGATTTTACATATTCATATAAGCTATTTAGCTTTTCATTTGCTTTCATTTTTGCCCCTTCTAAGCTGTTCCAGATAGATTAATAGCATCGTTATATCTGCAGGCGATATGCCTGTTATGCGTGATGCTTGTCCAATTGAATTTGGTCGCAAATCTTTGAGCTTTGCGCGCGCCTCATTGCTTAAATTTGCAACTTTGTCATAATCTATATCGACTAGCTTTTTGTTTTCTAGTTTTTTAAATTGTTCAATCTGTATTGATTGCTTTTTTATATAGCCTTCGTATTTAATTTCTGTCTCTACTGCCATTTTTATTTCTCGAGGTAAGCTTGGTCTTGATTGATCAAAGACTTGGAGCTTTTCATAATTTGCCTCTGGTCTTTTTAAAATCTCATATAGGCTCATGCCGTTTTTTATCGGCGGTATTTTTAATTCTTTTAGTTTTTCATTTATTTCGTTAGTCGGTGTGAGTTTAATCGATTTTAGACGCTCTAGTTCAGATTCTAGCATTTCTTTTTTCTTTCTGAACATTTGATATCTTTCTTCGCTGACTAATCCAATATCGTATCCTCTTTGAGTTAAACGCATATCTGCATTGTCTTGTCTCAATGTGAGGCGATATTCGGCTCTGCTAGTCATCATTCTATACGGTTCCTTTGTGCCTTTTGTGACTAAATCGTCTATTAATACTCCTATATAGGCTTCTGATCTATCGATTATGAATGGCTCTTCGCCTCTGAGATTTAAAACTGCATTAATTCCAGCTACAAGCCCTTGTGCTGCGGCTTCTTCGTAGCCAGATGAGCCATTAATTTGGCCGGCAAAGAATAGATTTTTAATATCTTTATGTTCTAATGTCAGCTTTAATTCTGTGGATTCTATTGAATCATATTCTATGGCATAGCTTGTCCTTGTGAATTGACAATTTTCTAAGCCTGTGATTTTGTGATAAAGTTTGAGCTGAACATCTTCAGGCAGGGAAGTGGAGACTCCTTGTATATACATTTCCTTATTGTCTATGCCCTCAGGCTCTATAAATACTTGATGTTTGTCCTTGTCTGCAAATCTGACTACTTTGTCTTCAATTGAAGGGCAGTATCTGGGCCCCAATCCTTCAATATCGCCTAAATACATAGCTGAGCGGTCGATGTTTTCTCTGATTATATCGTGCACTTCTTTAGTTGTATATGTCAAGTAACAATCTACTTGTGGTTTAGATAAATCTTTACCTTGGTTTAAAAACGAGAAGGGAATTATCTCTTCATCGCCTTTTTGCACTTCCATTACAGAATAATCTATAGTGTCTGCATGAACTCTGGCTGGCGTACCCGTTTTCATTCGCCTCATGGGAAAATCCATATTGCGCAAGCTCTCTGCAAGCAGGGTAGAGGCGTGCATTCCGTCGGGTCCGGAGGGGAAATTACATTCGCCAATATAGATTCTGCCCCCAAGATATGTGCCTGTGCAGACTATTACTGACTTGGCTTTGTAGATTGCGCCAGTTAAGGATCTCACTCCAAAAACTTCGCCATTTTCGATTATTATATCTATTACTTCGGCCATTTTTAATGTCAAATTTTCTTGCTTTTCTAAGGCTTTT
The DNA here is from genome assembly GCA_030537765.1 of Tissierellia bacterium. Lineage (GTDB taxonomy): Bacteria > Bacillota > Clostridia > Tissierellales > Peptoniphilaceae > JAUNVH01. The sequence goes on from JAUNVH010000024.1 coordinate 5,018, forward strand.
TTCATTTCTGCATGATATGCTCTCTTGTCGGCTTGTGCTCTTAATGAATGCACTGCTGGGCCTTTAGATGTGTTTAACATTCGCGATTGAATGAAGGTTTTGTCTATTATTAGACCCATTTCGCCGCCTAATGCATCAATTTCTCTTACGAGATGGCCTTTTCCCGTGCCGCCAATATTTGGATTGCAAGACAAAAGGGCGATGCCGTCCAAATTTATTGTCAGTATCGCCGTTTTCATGCCCATTCTGGCAGCAGCAAAAGCGGCCTCACAACCTGCATGGCCCGCTCCCACAACTACTACATCATATTCATCATATATAAAATCTTTTCCGATTTTCATGTTTTCACCTATTTTCCTATACAGAAGCGCGAAAATATATTGTCAAGTATATCTTCTGTTACGGTCTCGCCGCTTATCTCGCCAATAAAATTCATTGCTTCGTTTATATGAACCTCTACGCAATCTAGAGGTATATTCATTTTTAAATCATCGATTGCCTGGTCTATATTATCTTTGGCATTTTTTAAAGCATTTATATGTCTGATATTAGATACTATATTTTCATTTTTGGCCGATACATCGCCATCGTAAAATAGAGTTTTTATATTGTCTAATAGCTCTTCTAAGCCCAATTGTGATTTCATGGAAGTTTCCACAATTTTTACATCTGGTACAATTTTTTCAATATCTTTTCGTTTAAATTTGGGCTCAAGATCTGATTTATTTATCAAAATTAAGCTGGGCTTTTCATGGGCATAGTTTAAAATTTCAATATCTTCATTATCTATCTGTTCTGAAGTGTCTAGCATTATTAGCAAGAGATCTGCTTTTTTAAGTTCTGAAATTGCCTTGTCTACACCTATTTTTTCTACTAGATCGTCTGTTGTTCTGATGCCTGCTGTATCTATGATTCTTAATGGAATTCCGTCTAGATTTATAAATTCTTCAATAGTATCTCTAGTCGTTCCGGGAATATCTGTGACTATTGCCCGGTTTTCCTGGAGTAGGGCATTTAACAATGATGATTTTCCCACATTTGGTTTTCCCAATATTACAGTAGAAATGCCATCACGAATGACGCGACCTCTGTTTGAAGAATCGATTAGCTCGCGTAAATTATTAGATACATTTTCTAGTTTTCCTAAAATTGCTTCGTTTGAATCTGTTTCTATATCGTCTTCGGGAAAATCGATTTGAGCGACGATATTGGCCATAATTTCCAAAAGATCTGTTCTGATTTTTTGCACCACAAAAGAAACTGAGCCTTCAAGTTGCGAAAGGCTAAGCTCAAATGCGCTATCAGTTTTTGATGAGATTAAATCCATAACGGCTTCGGCTTGAGAAAGATCTAGTCTGCCGTTTAAAAATGCTCTTTTAGTAAATTCGCCCGCATCTGCGAGGCTTGCGCCCATTTCTAAAACGCGGTTTAAAACCTTTTTTACTGAAACGACGCCGCCATGACAATAGATTTCCACCATATCTTCACGAGTATAGGTGTGCGGGGCATTCATATATACAATTAATACTTCATCTATAATATTTTCATCTTTATCTATTATATGTCCGTAGGTAAGGGCGCGATTATTTGCATCTAGCAGCGATTTTTTGGCGCCCTTAAAGATTTTATCACCTACGGATTTCGCACTGTCGCCAGAAAGCCTAACTATTCCGATACCGGCTTCTCCAACGGCAGTCGATATTGCAGCGATTGTATTAGCCACAAAAAATCACCTCTTTAATTCAATTGTAGATTTAAAAATTTTAATTGTCAAATATTTAATGCGTATTGAGTTTTCTATATTCGACAGGTGTGCGACCAGTAAATTTTTTAAAGGTCGTACAGAAATGTGTTGTAGAATTATATCCACATTTAAAGGCAATATTTTCGATGCTAAACTCTGTCTGTGTCAATAGATTTTTTGCCATTTCAGAGCGCCTCTTATTTACATAAGTATTGAAAGATAGCCCTGTGCATTCTTTAAATAGATTGCAAAAATAATTCTTGCTGATATGGATATAATCGGCCAAAATTTGAAGTTTTAAATCGCCGCTGAGATTTTCTTCAATATATTTTATTGCCTTGTGTATATCTTTATTGCAAGTTGGCAATTTATTAGAATCATATGCAAAGTAATTTAATATGCATTCAATAAAATTTCTGCCCCTCGAGATTTCGCTAAAATTATTTTCATAGATGTCTTTGAGATCCAAATCTTTCTCTTTCGATAGATGATAATAAAAGTATGTATTGACCGCCGAAAAATAATTGATTTTCTCTTTTTGACTTAGATCTATAGAATTTTCTTCAAGGTATTCTGTCATCTCTACTGCATCGCCTTTTTCAAAAATGTTCATTAGTTCTCTCATATTTTGTACCATAATAAACTCCTTTATAAATTTAAAATCTATGTTAATAAATTTAAACATTTTATAACTTTCTTATAGTATAATCTATTTGATAGCAATTATCAATAGATTTTTAATAAAAATTAATAATTTATTGATAAAATTTGGAATTCTATATACTATCAGGCTCCTGAACTATCTTGCAAATTATTCAGGGTTCATTATAACCCCCCATAGGAATTTCAAATATTGCTCACATTAAAAGCAAAAACCCTCTTTTGGGTTTTTCTTTTTTTATGCCCAAATGTCTAAAATATGGGCTTTATGCTCATTAAATTATTAAAATTTATGCCGATCTAAATAGATATTATTAAAAATTTATAATTTAATTTTGGCAAATAGAGATTCTAAATTGATTTTTCAAAAATATTAATAATATTTATTATATTCTAAAATTTTATAAATTCTATTTAAAATAAAAATTTAAACAGTATTGGAAGTACTATGCCCGTAACAATGCCAGCAAGGGCTATTGACAATGTGCTCATAGCGGCAATTTCTGGACCCATTTCTATGGCTTTAGTAGTTCCTATTGAATGCGATGCAGTTCCTATGGCTATGCCTTTGGCAGTATTTGAGCCAATTTTTAATATTTTAAAAATAAATTCTGAAAATATATAGCCAGTATAGCCAGCAATCAATACGAAAAACAAGGTCATAGGTACAATTCCTGCATAAGTTTTGCTAAGTTCTGTGGCAATAGCAGTCGTCGTTGACTTTGGCAACATGCTGATTAAAATCTGCTTATTTAGTCCAAATAGTTTTCCAATTCCATATGCACTAAGTATTGCCACAGTAGCGCCTACAAAGATACCCACAATTATGGGCAGGAAATGGCGTTTTAAAAGTTCTATTTTTTTATATAGATTTATCGACAGGGCAACTGTTGTTGGCCCTAAGAAAAACTTTATTATATCGCCACCTCTATTATAGTATTCGAGCGGAATTTTAAATATTATAAGTATTGCAATAATCGAAGCTACTGAAAAGAGAAATGGCGAAAGGAAGGGGTTTTTTGCATTTCTAAACAGCTTTGAATAGAGCACAAAAAAGAGTATTGATATTATAAATCCAAATAGCTGATTATCGAATAGAATCTGTTTCAATCTTTTCACCTTCCATCAGTTTTATCATTTTTTCTATGACAAAAGCCGTTGCAGCTATAGTTATAATTGTGGATAAGCTGACAGTTATCAACAGTTTTATCATATCGGCTTTTATTAAATCGTAAATTTTTATCATATTGACTCCGCTAGGTATAAACATTATTAACATCATCGAAATCAATATATTGGCCATTTCTTCAATCGATTCTAATTTTATAGTCTTAGTCAATAAAAGTATCAGCATAATTACCATGCCGTATATGGTCTCGGGCATCATTATCGGTATTATGCCAGACAGAATTTTGCCACCGTATAGGCATAAAAATATTATAATTAGTCCTTTTAAATTTTTCATTTTTACCTCCAAATAAATATGCTTTTATTATATCTATTTTTTTAAAATTTAGAAACTGATTTTGTGAAATTTGAAAGTATAACAAAAGAGCCTTTATGTATATGCATAAAAGCTCTTTTTGCTCTAGATTTTAATTGTCTTCATAAATTTCTATACACGATGTACCCGGAACTCCGATGGGTATGGAAGAATCTGATGGCCAAATGAGACCATCGCTATTCGTTATTGCTATAACTCTTTTGCCATTTAACTCTGCTTTTTCTATTTCCCAAAGATTTATCAATTGAGTAGACCCTATATATACTTCTCCATCTGGGGAATAATTTGTAAATTCACCTGCTTCATCAAGCTCCAAAATATAGTATGGGCCATAATCATAACTATGTCCATATAATTTATTTGGATCTTCTTTGCCTTGAAATTCTAACATTTCTTCGTTATTTTGTAAGACATGTAATGTGCCTTTTAAGATTAAATTACCCTTAGCTTTCGCGTCTTCTATTATTTTAGTTTTTATAGATTCTAATTTTTTCTCATATTCTTTTTTGGCATTTTCAATTTCTGTTTTTGGTCTATTAAATTCTTCATATAATGACGTCATATTATAGATATCTGTCCAAGCAAATTCTTCTTTTTCAAAGGGTTCTGGTATGTTTTCGTCATCCATATGAAATGCTCGCATAAGTTTTTCTTCAGTCTTATTGTCGATCAGTTTTATGTGATACTCTTCATAGTTTCCAGTTCCGCTAATATAACTGCTTACAAAACTTCCTTCATAAAGTCCAATACCGACTCTGGCACTTTCAATTGCGAATCGATCTATTATTTTTAATTCATCAGTGTTTGTGTCTATATATGCCATTGAGATAATAGCATTATAATACTGCGTACTAAAATGGCTCAAAAATAGCTGAGGAATGTCGGTGTTTGAAATATTATAAATATAATATGAAAAATCGACATCTGGATTATCAAGCTCTATATACGATTTTGGATCTTCTAACACTTTTTTATAATTTTCAAATGCATTATTCATTAGCCGAGCTTTTTCTTGTTCTTTTGCAAGCTCTTCTTTCATTGTCTTAATTTTTTCTTTAATATCGTCGCTTAACAATAAATTTTTTGCATCTTCGTCAAATTTTTCAATCTCTGAAATTGAGCTTTCGCGTTCTTCTAAAGTCAAATCTTCTAGTTTTTCAATTCGCAAATTTATATCTATTTTATCTGTTTGGCTATCTAAGATAGCTTCTTTTGGACCATCAATTTTGTAAATATTTAAATCTTTGTCTAAGAGATTGGGATAATCTATTTTATAGCTTCCTTTAGGCAATTTGAGCAGATCTTCTTCTGCTAAATCATTTTTCAATTCATAATATAAATCGATTGGTTCCAAATCTTTGTCGCTCAATTCTTCAGATTTGATATGAATTAATATTTTTTCTAATTCTTTTTCTAAATGCTTGTCTAAATTTGTTTCGAATCTGATTTTGCTTTCTTTTTTAGTCTGACTACAAGCCAATAATAATGCTCCCATTAAGAGTATTAAAAGTATTAATATGTTTTTTCTTTTCATAATGTCCGCCCTTTATTATAATTAATATCCTTAAATTATATTATAGTACATTTTTGATATTTTTTTAAATAAATCCCCTAATTCAAAATTTGAACTAGGGGATATTATCTATTTTTTTAAATTTATTACGACTCGCCTATATGGATCTCTGCCTTCTGAATAAGTTTCGATTTCTTCATTATCTGTGAGAGCCGAATGGATAATTCTTCTCTCATATGGATTCATAGGCTCGAGTTTTATATTTCTACCGCTTCTTTTTGCCTTTTCAGCCATTTTATGCGCTAGATTTATTAAAGTTTTTTCTCGTTTTTTTCTGTAATTATTAGAATCTAAAAAGACTCTGATATATTCTCTATGGCCTTTATTTATTATAAGGCTCAATAGATACTGAATGGAATCTAAAGTTACTCCACGTTTTCCAATTACTATGCCCAATGTTTCGGGACGTGGACTTTTGATTTCTGCATATAGGACATTGTCTTTTAGTTCAGTTGAAATTGAATACTCAATACCTGTTTCAGAAACTACTTTGCATAAAAAGTCTTGAGCCTTTTCGAGTATTTCTGCTTCGTTTATTTTTTCTTCTTTTGTTGTTTCGCTCTCTTTATTGCTTTCTACTATTTGCTTTTCTGCTTGCAATTTTGGCTCTATTTTTTGTTTGGTTTCTCGTTTTTCTGTTTCAACTTTTGCATCTGTCTCAACTTTTTTATTCTGTTTTGGCTGATCAAAACTTTCGTCTAAAATCTTTTTAACAAAATCTGATGCATCTTGCTCGATAGTTACCTTAACTGTTGCATCTTTTTGGCCCAATAGTCCGAATAGACCCTTTGAGGGCTCTTCTATTATCTCAACTTTAACTTCTTCTTTGGAAGAATTTAATTCTTTGAGCGCTTTTTCTACTGCTTCTTCAACAGTTTTTGCGCTAGTTATAACGTAAGTCATTTAGGCCTCCTGTTTTTTTGCCGATAAAGCGTTGACTATGAGTTGTTGGCACATTGAGAAAATATTTGAAACGATCCAATATAAAAGTGCACCTGCCGGGAATCTTCTGGTGATGAAAATCATCATTATTGGCATTATTGTGGTCATAGATGTCATCATATTTTGTTGATCGTCGCCGCCAGCTGCTGGCTGCGGCATGAGTCTGCCTTGTAAAAACTGAGTCAAGCCCGAAATTATTGGCATTGCCATATAAGGGTCGGGTTTTGAAATATCTGCCAACCAAAAAAATTCTTTATTCATTGCAACATAATGAGCTGCGTCTTTGAAAGCATATGTTTCAGGTTGAAGCAATACTCTATAAATTCCTAGCATAAGTAGTAATTGAACTATCATTGGTAAGCAACCACCTAGTGGATTTATGCCAGCTTCTTTGTAAAGTTGCTGTTGCTTTACGGCTAAATTTTGAGGATCATTTTTATATTTTTTCTTTAATGCTTCAATTTCTGGTTGAATTTCTCTCGTCTTAGCCGTCATCCTAGATTGATTGAGACCAACTGGTATAGTCACAATCTTCAATAATATTGTTATTATTATTATGGAGATGGCATAAAACGAAATACTACTGGGTTCAGTGCCCAAATTGTTTTCAAGAAAATATTGAATATTTCTCAAAATAGTGCCCATCAGATTATAAATTATCTGCAATTTTTATTCCTCCTATCATTTTAAGGGGTCATAGCCACCAACATGAAATGGATGACATTTTAAGATTCTCTTAATGCTCAAATATGTCCCTTTAAAAAACCCATATTTGCTATATGCCTGCCTTGCATACTCGGAGCATGTTGGTTCAAATCTGCAATGTCTTCCTGGTAAAAAATAAGGTGAAATGACTTTTTGATAAAATTTGATAAGAGCTAACATAATTTTATTCATATCTTCACCTTTTTAATTTCGAAAGCTTTATGACATGTAAAAATGATTTTCGAAGTTCTCTATACGATATATCGGCGCAAACTGGCTTTAATACAAATACAAGATCGTATCCCGTTTTTAAATTATTGCTATTTTCGCGATATATTTCTTTCATTCGACGACGCAATAGATTTCTCACAACGGCGTTCCCAACCTTTTTAGATACGGTTAAGCCCAAGCGATTAAAATCTTTGCCATTTGGTTTTATATATAAAACCATTTGACGATTGCCTTTTGTTTGTTTTTTTTCGTAAACTTTTTTAAAGTCAAAATAGCTTTTTAAAATATATTTTTTTTTCATGTTTTAACTACTTAGGCGCTGAGTTTCTTTCTACCTTTTCTTCTTCTCGCACTTAAAATATTTCTACCTGATTTAGTTCTCATTCTCTTTCTAAATCCATGCTCTTTTGCTCTTTGTCTTCTCTTTGGTTGATAAGTTCTTTTCATCTGCAATACACCTCCTGTAGAATAATAATATTCTAAAAATTTTCATATTTATAGATACTATATGATTATAGAAAAAAATGCCTTGATTGTCAAATTCTTTTAGATATTTATTAAAATTTCTATTCAAAAAACTCTTGTAGCTCAAAAATTCCCTCGTGATCTGATGCAAAAATTATTTTATCATAGGCTTCTAGCTTAGTTTCCGCAGTCGGTACAATCCTTTCGTTATTTCTTTCAATTGAAACTAATAGGGCGTGATGCGGAAATTCTACATTCGAAATTTCTTCGCCCACGAGATAAGAATCTTCGCTCAATTTAAATACTGCTAAAACTTTTTTATATTTGGAACTTATATTTTTATTAATGCCTTCTGTGTCGATTAAAACTTTGAGTAGAGATTCATAAATTGGTTCAGTTTTAAATAGTTCGCAAGTCAAATATGCAGTGACAGAAACTATGCAGAGGCTCAATACATGTACGAAAGTGCCAGTCATTTCGGCAACGAGCATAACAGAAAGCAGCGGCGAACGCACAACTCCAGTTAAATAACCTGCCATAGCTAAAATTACAAAGTTTACTAGATAATTTGAATCGAGTAGGGCAAATTGATCTAATATATTGAAACTAACTACACCCATAAGCCCGCCTAAAACGAGTACTGGCAAAAATATTCCGCCAATGGCCTTGCTACCATAACAGATTGATGTAAATAGAAGTTTTGAAACTATGATAAGTATTATAAAGCCATTGTCATCTATCGCCTTATGAACGATATTTTCCATCAGCTCATGGCCGCCACCAGTAATATGGCGAAATGAAAAGCCTAAAATGCCTGCTATTAAAAATGCTATTATGGGATGGTATACGGATTTAATTTTTAAGCCCTTATAAATTGATTGCACCTTTAACAAAACTCTATTAAAAATTACGCCTCCTAGTCCAGTAAATAGTCCTAAAATTACAATATAGGCATAATATTTTAGAGGTATAGTTTTATCGACATGAAAACTAAATACTGCATTCATGCCAAAGGCATGTTTTGAAATATAGTCTGCAACGACGCTTGCTATCATTGCAGATATTAAAAACACGGGCGTAATATTTTTATGCAGTTCTTCTACTGTAAATAGGACTCCAGAAATTGGAGCATTAAAGGCCGCAGCAAGTCCAGCTCCAGTTCCAGCAGAAATCATCATCTGTTCTTCGTCTTCATCTCTTTTTAAAATTTTTGCTAAAAGTTTTCCACAAGCTGCTCCCAGCTGAATAGATGGGCCTTCTCTACCCAATGAAAGGCCTGCTATATTTGCCATTATTCCGCCAGTAAATTTTGCCGCAATTAAAGAGAGGGGATTCATATTGTAGAGTCCATAAATTTCTCCTTGCACTTGGGGAATGCCGCTTCCCGAAGCCAATGGGACTTTCTTAATTAAATAAGCCACAATACTACCCAAGAGCAATATGAGTAAAAACGTTCCCATATAGTCTAAAATCGTATTTGCGTTTAAATATATATAATCTGATAATTTTGTAGCCAAAGATAGAATATGGCGATATAATACTGCGACTATTCCTGCAAAAAGTCCAACTATGAATCCATCAAATACAACTCTCTTTTTAATTCCTAAAAAATATTTTATTTCCATCGAGTTTGAATCAGTCATAATCAATCCTCCAGCCCCTTTTAAATATAGAATATATTTTAGCGCTTTATTTGTCAATATTTTGCCCATTATTGTCTTTAGATAAATTGAACAAAATTAATGGCTCTTGTGGATAAATCTTGCTTAAAATGTAAATATTTGATAAAATATCTGTGGATAAGATTTCAGAGTTTTTTAATTAAATATTTGTGGGTATAGATTTGTGAATAAGTCAACTTATGCACAAAATGTTGATAATTTGTGTGTAAGTTGAATTTTTTAACGACAATTTAGACTATATTACAGTATTTAGACTTTCTTATCCACAATAGAATCTATTTATTATGTGGATAATTCTAAAATTTAAACTTATCCACATAGTAATAATTATCCACCGTTTTTCAATATGTGGATAAATTTTATCCACATGCTATTTTTGTGGATTAAAAACAAATTTATTTTTAATTTATGTAGTATAATTAAGTAGAGATAGATTTACTAAGGAGGTTTAAAATGCACAATATCCATAGCGATTTATGGGACAAAGCTTGCGAAATATTGCATAATACTCTATCTGGATCCAGTTATAATACTTGGATCAGTACTTTAAACTTTCTGGGGGAATCAGAAATTGGCAAATTAGTTTTTGAAACGCCGACTGCTTTCAATAAAAAAATTATTATTGATAGATATAAAAATATGATTTCTGATGCAATTAAAGAAATTAGCGGAAATGTTTACGAATTAGAATTTGTATGTGCTGAAGATCCGATCCCGCCCAGAGCCGTGCCTCAAATGAAAGAGGAGCTAAATCCAAAATATACATTTGAAAATTTTGTTATTGGAAAGAGCAATAGCTTTGCTCAGGCGGCTTGCGTTGCAGTTGCAGAATCTCCGGGAAAAGATTATAATCCCGTCTTTATCTATGGCGCTTCAGGACTTGGAAAGACTCATCTGATGCAGGCCATAGGCAATTTTGTATGCGCTGAAAACAAAGATTTAAAAGTAGTTTATGCATCATGCGAACAGTTTACAAATGAATTAATTAATGCGATTAAAAATAGCACTAATCAGCAATTTAGAGACAAATATCGCAATGTGGACTTGCTTTTAATCGACGATATTCAATTTTTGAAAGGAAAAGATTCAACTCAGGAGGAATTTTTTCACACCTTTAATGCATTATATCCAAATAAACAGATTGTGGTAACTTCTGATAAACCGCCAAAAGAACTGAGGGGCCTAGAAGCTAGACTCATTTCTCGTTTTGAAGGCGGACTAATTTGTGATATAAAAAATCCAGATTTAGAAACTAGAATTGCAATTTTACAAAAGAAAGCCGAGATTGAAAACCTGAGAGTTTCACATGAAGTTATCGAATATATTGCAAACAATGTTATGTCTAATATTCGTGAACTAGAAGGCGCACTTATCACTGTTATGGCTTATGCATCGCTTACGAACAATGTCGTAACATTAGATATTGCTGAGGCTGCATTAAAAGATCTTATGAATAAAAAGCCGATTGTAAAAATTGATGCTACAAGAATAAAAGATATTGTGGCCAATCATTTTAATATTACAGTCGAAGATATCGATTCTAAGAAAAGACCCAATAATATTGCATATCCAAGGCAGATTGCAATGTATATAACTAGAGAACTTACCGACCTTTCATTGCCAAAAATTGGCGGTGAATTTGGGGGCAGGGATCATTCGACAGTGATTCATGCCTGCGATAAGATTTCAAGAATTATGAGAAATGATTCAAATTTAAAAAATACTGTGGAAGAATTGATTAGAGAAATCAAAGGAGAAATTTAATTATCCACAAAGTATTAATTTATTAATTATAGACAGACTGTGTAAAATTGGACTTATCCACAAATCCACAGGCCCTACTACTACTAATCTATATTGTTAATTGTTGAAGGAGGAAAAAATGAAATTTTCAATATCACAAAATCGACTGGCAAATGGAATTTCTATCGTACAAAAAGCCATTAGTTCTAAATCGACTAAAGAAATTTTAGAAGGAATATTAATTTCAGTTGAGGATCAAAAAATTAAACTTACGGGAACAGATTCTGAAATTATAAGAATAGAAACTTATCTAGATGCAAATATTTATGAAGAAGGTTCAGTTATTATCGATTCTAGAATCTTTGGAGATATTATCAGAAAACTGCCTCAAGATGATATTTTAATAGAAGTTAATGAAAAATTTAATGTAAATATAAAATGTGGCATTTCAGAATTTAATATAAGAGGAAATGCCGAAGAAGGCTATCCGATGCTACTTACTGATGGCAAAAAAGAAAGCTTTACAATACCATCAGATTTACTAAAAGATTCTATAAAGCTCACATCTTTTGCTGTGAGTCAAGATTATAATAGAAAAAATTTGACTGGAATATTTTTAGAAAAATCGGATGATTTTTTAAGCTTTGTGGCTCTCGATGGCTATAGACTTGCTGTGAAAAAAATACCTATGAAAAATGATTTGATTTTTGAATCGATCATTCCAGGAAAGAGCATGAACGAACTTTATAAAATTTTACCAGAAGATATAGAAGAGACGACTATTGAGCTAGAGAGCAATAATATTTCATTTATTACTGGAAAGACATCGCTTTATTCTCAACTTATAGACGGAAAATACTTCAGTTACAGAGATATTTTGAGAGATTCTCACGATTTGGAAATTGAAGTCGACAAAAGGCTTTTCCAAGACGGAGTTGAAAGAGCGAGCTTGCTTGCACGTGGCGACAAGGCAAATCTTATAAAATTTGAAATTGAAGGCGATGTATTGACCATAAGTTCAAATAGCGAAATGGGAGATGTTACCGAAGAAGTGCCAATTAAGAATAGCGGCGGCAGTTTAAAAATTGCTTTCAATTCAAAATATATTTTGGAAGGCATTAAGAATATGGACGATACCGAATTGAAATTGGGCTTTAAAGATAGTGTAAAACCACTGATTATAACGCCTGTGGATAATGATCTATATACTTATTTAGTCCTACCAGTAAGGCTTGCTGCAGGTGAATGATGAAAAAGGTTAATTTAGAAGGCGAATTTATTAAGCTAGATTCATTTTTAAAAATTTGTGATGTAGTGAGCTCTGGCGGAATTGCTAAGCATTTGATTCAAAATGGCAATGTTTTGGTCAATGATGAAATTGAAACAAGGCGTGGCAAAAAGCTAAGAAATAATGATATTGTCGAGATTGCAGGTGAGAAATTTCAGGTGATATTAAATGAAGCTGAAAAATCTGAGGCTTAGAAATTTTAGATCGTATGAAGAATTTTATTTTGAACCAAAGCGCGGCATCAATATCATCGTGGGCAAAAATGCTTCGGGAAAGACCAATCTTTTAGAAAGTATTTATACACTTTTAAAGGGCAAGAGTTTTAGAACTAATAGAGATAGAGAACTTATTAATTTTTCAAAAGATTTTTTTGAAATTAAAGGCGAATTAGATATTGATTCACTTCTCGTCGATTATGAAGTGAGTTTCAAAAATAATAAAAAAGAACTAAAGATCAATGATAATAAGATTAAAAATCTATCTCAATATACTCAAGACACTGCAGTAGTTGTGTTTTCGCCTAAAGATTTGGAACTTATAAAATCTGGACCTTCAAAGCGAAGAGAATTTATAGATGAATTGATTTCAAGCGTCAATATGATTTATGGATTTAATTTAAAGCGTTATGAAAAATTATTGTCCGATAGAAATCTATTACTTAAAAAGAAGTATAAGACTTATGACAATGATCTTTTGATGGACGTATACGATATAAGGCTATCGAGTTTAGGATCTTATATAATCTCTGAAAGAAATAGATGGATAGAATATTTAAATAAAGAAATAGAAGAAATATTTTATTTAATAGCCAATAGAGATGAAAAATTAAGGCTCAGATATAGATCTAATATTAAATATGAAAATCCAAATGAAATAGAAAAAATCTATTATAATGAGTTAAAAAAGAATGCAAAGAGAGATAATTTCTTTGGACAAACTCTAATTGGGCCCCATCGCGATGAAATAGTTTTTTATATAGACGATAAAGAATTGAAACAATTTGGCTCACAAGGGCAGCAAAGGACTGTGGTCTTAGCTTTGAAATTGACTGAAGCCAAAGTATATAGAAAACAAAAAAAGCTAGAGCCCATAATCATTTTGGATGATGTATTTAGCGAATTAGACAATTTTAGGCGCAAAGGTCTTTTAAAATCTATTGGCAATTCGCAAAGCTTTTTGAGCACGACTGATGAATTAGATTTTTACAATATTAAGATTGAAAAGAATATAAAAAAATTGAAAAGTAAATAAGGAAAACGGAGGTAAATATGACCGATTTTAATCAGAATAAGAATTCAAGACATTATGGAGCCGAAGAGATTCAGGTTCTAACAGGTCTTGAACCGGTTCGTAAACGACCGGGAATGTATATCGGTACAACCGGCACTAGAGGACTTCATCATCTAGTATATGAAGTTATGGACAACTCAATAGACGAGGCATTGGCCGGTGTATGTGACAAAATTGAAGTAGTATTATATAAAGATGGTTCCATAAGTTTGGAGGACAATGGTTCAGGTATTCCAGTTGAAAAACATCCTCAAACTGGAAAATCTACTTTGGAAACTGTACTTACAATTTTGCACGCAGGAGGAAAGTTTAATAATAATGCCTATAAAGTTTCAGGTGGACTGCATGGTGTTGGAGTCAGTGTAGTTAATGCGCTTTCTTTGAGACTGATTGCAACTGTCAAAAGAGATGGAAAAATCTATCAGCAAGAATTTTCCAGAGGCATTCCAACTACTGAACTTGAAGTTATCGGAAAGAGCAAAAAAACTGGAACTAAAATTCAATTTTTGCCCGATATTGAAATTTTTAGAGAGGGCATAGAATTTAATTACGAAACTTTAGTCAATAGATTTAGAGAAGTGGCATTCTTAAACAAAGGTGTAAAAATTGTCATAAAAAGTGAAATCACCGGCGAAAGTGAAACTTTTCATTATGAAGGCGGAATTAAGAGTTTTGTCGAATATTTGAACAGAAATAAAAAAGAAATTCATAAAAAAGTTATATATCTAGATACCTATAAAGAGGAAACCTCGATAGAGCTTGCAATTCAATATACTGACAGCTATTCTGAGACTATGCTGGCATTTGCCAACAATGTAAATACTGAAGAGGGCGGAACCCATATGATAGGTTTAAGATCTGCTCTCACACGTACTATAAATGATTATGGTAGAAAATATAATATCATAAAAGAACGAGAAGACAATCTCTCGGGAGATGATGTCAGAGAAGGTATTACGGCAGTTTTGAGCGTAAAGCTTCCAAATCCTCAATTTGAAGGACAGACTAAGGCAAAACTTGGAAATAGCGAAACGAGAGGAATTGTAGAAAGCAGCATTAATGAATTTTTATCTAATTATTTGGAAGAAAATCCAAAAGTTGGAAAGTCGATTTTAGAAAAAGCTCTGGCGGCAAGACGGGCCAGAGAAGCTGCCAGAAAAGCTAGAGATATTACTAGAAAGACTTCAATATTGGAATCTAATTCTCTGCCTGGAAAACTGGCCGATTGCCAATCTAATAATATCGAAGAGACTGAAATCTTCCTAGTCGAGGGAGATTCGGCAGGCGGTAGTGCAAAAAGCGGTAGAGACAATAAATTCCAAGCCATTTTGCCACTTAAAGGTAAGATAATGAATGTTGAGAAGGCGAGATTAGATAGAATTTTAAATTCTGATGAAATTAAAGCCATGATAACAGCTTTTGGCTGCGGTATTGCCGAAGAATTTGATATTTCTAAATTGCGCTATGGAAAAATCATAATTATGACGGACGCCGATGTTGACGGAGCGCATATTAGAACTTTGCTTTTGACATTCTTTTATAGATATATGCCAGAACTTGTCAAAAATGGCCATATCTATATTGCACAACCTCCACTTTATGGAATTGTGAAGGGTCAGAAAGTTTTGAGATATTGCTATAATGACGAGGAACTTCAAAGCGCTTTGAAAGAGATGAACGATAGCAATTTAAAAATCTCTAGATATAAGGGTCTTGGAGAGATGAATGCCGATCAACTTTGGTATACAACGATGGATCCCGAACATAGATTATTATTAAAAGTTGTAGACGATGAAGGATATAATACTGATGAAGTATTTACAACTTTGATGGGTGAAAAAGTTGAACCTAGACGAGAATTCATAGTTAAAAATTCTAAATTCGTGAAGAATTTAGATGCATAGGAGAAGATTTATGGATAAATTAAACGAAAATCAGAATATAATGGAGATTGAACTCGAAAAAGAGATGAAAACCTCCTATTTAGATTATGCAATGAGCGTAATCGTCTCGCGTGCTCTGCCCGATGTCAGAGATGGACTAAAGCCGGTGCATAGGAGAATTATATATGGCATGCATGAACTTGGCCTAACTCCCGATAAGCCATATCGTAAATCGGCAAGACTTGTCGGTGATGTTATGGGTAAGTATCACCCTCATGGAGATAGCGCAATATATGATGCAGTTGTCAGACTGGAGCAAGATTTTTCAACTAGATATCCGCTAGTTGACGGTCAGGGAAACTTCGGCTCAATTGATGGCGACGGTGCTGCAGCTATGCGTTATACTGAAGTGCGCATGACAAAACTGGCACAGGAGATGCTAAGGGATATAAATAAAGATACAGTAGATTTTATTCCAAACTTTGACGAATCTGAAATGCAGCCTGCAGTGCTTCCTTCTAAATTTCCAAATCTTTTAGTAAATGGATCTTCGGGAATAGCAGTCGGGATGGCGACCAATATGAGTCCGCATAATCTAAATGAAAGTATAGATGCAATTGTTGAATATATTAATAATCCTGAAATAGATATTGATGAACTATCGAAGATTATAAAAGGGCCAGATTTTCCAACTGGCGGTATGATTATGGGCCGTCAAGGCATTAAAGACGCCTATACGACTGGCCGTGGCAAACTCACAATAAGAGCTGTGGCCCATATTGAAGAAGTAAAAAATAGACATAAGATTGTAATTACAGAACTTCCCTATCAAGTCAATAAATCGCAATTGATTATGAGAATTGCAGATTATGTCAGAGATAAGAGAATTGAAGGCATTTCCGATTTGCGAGATGAATCTGACAGAAAGGGAATGCGAGTTGTAATCGATGTTAAAAGAGATGCCAATGCAAATGTGGTATTAAATAATCTTTATAAATACACCAATATGCAGACAACTTTTGGCATTATCAATTTGGCGCTTGTAAATGGTCAGCCTAAAGTTTTGAATTTAAAAGAACTTATCAGTCATTATGTCAATCATCAAATTGAAGTAATAACTAGAAGAACTAAATTCGATTTAGATAAAGCCGAAAAGAGAGCGCATGTTGTCGAAGGTTTGAGAATTGCAATTGACAATATTGATAGAATTATAAAGATTATCAGAAATTCTAGAGATGATGCAGAAATAAAAGCTAAATTTAATAAGGAATTTAATCTAACAGAGGCACAAAGTCAGGCAATACTCGATATGAGATTAAAAAGACTTTCAGGCCTTGAAAGAGAAAAGCTAGACGAAGAATATGAACAGCTTATAAAGATGATTGCCAGATTTAAAGAAATTCTTTCGAACGAGAGAGTAAGAAATAGTATCATAATCGAAGAATTGGAAGAGATAAAAGAAAAATATGGCGATTTGAGAAGAACTGTAATCGCTCCTTCAGCAAAAGAAATCAATATTGAAGATATTATCGAAGATGAAGATGTGGTAATAACCTTGACTCATTTTGGATATATAAAGAGAATGCCAGAAGGCGCTTATAAGCCTCAAAAACGCGGAGGAGTTGGCATAACTGCACTCACCACGAGAGATGACGATTTTGTGGAAGATATGTTTATAACTACGACTCATTCCACAATACTATTTATTACAAATAAAGGCAGAATTTTCTCAATTAGGGCTTATGAAATTCCAGAAGCGACTAGGCAAGCCAAAGGCAGCGCAATTATAAATCTTTTGAGAATTTCAGGCGATGAAAAAATTAGCGCAGTAATTCCTGTGAATAAAAATGATAGTTCCTCATATCTAACTATGATGACTAAAAATGGAATTATAAAGCGCACAAATTTTGAAGAATTTGCAAATATTAGGAAAAACGGCATAATTGCCATTACTCTTAATGAAGGCGATGAACTTATCACTGCAAGGCTAACTGAAGGCAGTTCGGATTTGATTGCAATTTCTCAAAAGGGGCTTGCAATTAGATTTTCTGAAAAAGATATTAGACCAATGGGCAGAACTGCAAAGGGCATTATCGGAATGCGCTTAAATGAAGGCGATAGCGTTGTGAGCTTCGATGTATGCGACGATGATAAGTATTTGCTAGTAGTTTCTGAAAAAGGTTATGGAAAAATGACTCCATTAAATGCTTATAGACAGCAAACGCGTGGCGGAAAAGGTCTTTTGACTTATAAAGTTACTAAAAAGACTGGCGAACTCATTACAGGAAAAGTTATGGATAAGAATTCAGAAATTATGATAATTTCTGGAGAGGGCATTGTAATTAGAATGCAATGCAGCCAAATTAGCGTCATGGGCAGAAATACGATTGGCGTAAAACTTATGAACATCAGAGATTCTTCAGTAGTTGCAGTGGCTAAATATATTGGGGAGGAATAATATGGCTTTTGAAATGGACTTTTTATTTGACGAAAAAGAAAATCTTTTAAATGTTAAACTCTCAGGCGAGCTCGATATTTATTCTGTAAATGATTTTAAAAATAGAGTTTTAGAGCTTTATACACAGAGAAAAAGCGATATTCAATTCGATTGCACAAAGCTTGAGTATATTGATTCTACCGGCTTGGGAGCTATGGTATCTATTCTAAAAGTTTTAAAAGATGACAATAAATCAATCTATCTATACAATCTAAAAACGTCTCTTATGAAACTTTTTAAGATTACAAAATTGGATGAGATCTTTAAATTTAGAGGTGAAAATGATGTTCAATGATATAGTTAAACTCACTTTGCCTTTGAAGCCTGAATATATAAGCACAATAAGACTTACTACTGCATCTTTGGCAAATAGAGCAGGCTTCGATGTTGAAGATGTGGAAGATATGGTCCAATGTAGTGCCGAAGCTTCGAATATTGCTTTTAAACAGGATTTAGATGATTTTATAAATATAGAATTTCAAATTTCTGAAAATTCTTTTAATATCACGATTGGAAATATTAATTCTGAAGATATTGAAGAAGATTTTGAAATGCATATGAGTGAAATGATTATTATGTCTTTAAGTGATAGACATTGTTTTGAGGATGGTAAATTAATAATAGATAAAAAGATAAGGTAAGGCGTATGGATAAAAAGGCTTATTATAAAAAAGGAAAATTGACAAAAGACGAAATCAAAGATCTATTTCGTCAATATGCCGAAACTAAAGATCCGATTATACGCGAGATTTTAATCGAAGAGCATCTTTATATTGCCGAAATACTTGCAAAAAAATATATCAATCGTGGAATCGACTATGATGATATTTTTCAAGTTGCATCAATTGGTTTAATTTATGCAATAGATCGATACGATCTTTCAAAAGGCTATGAGTTTTCAAGCTTCGCAACTCCAACAATTATTGGCGAAATTAAAAAATATTTTCGCGATAAGGGTTGGACAATTAGAGTGCCCAGAAGAATACAAGAGCTTTCCAAAAAAATTAATAATGCCAAAGTGGAACTGGCTCAAGAAATACAGGCAACGCCTACAATCGAAGAAATTGCAAAATATTTGGGCTGCACAACAGAAGAAGTATTAGAAGCTATGGAAGCAAGCAAAGTCTATTCGCCTCAATCCTTAGATATGGGTTATGACAGTGGCAATGAAGACAAAGAGATTAATTTAGCAGATTTGATTGGCGAAGATGAAGAATATTACGAAAAGATTGAAAATAATGATTTTCTACAAAAGGCAATGCAAGTGCTTACAGATGTGGAAAAAGAAATTTTGATAGAGAGATATTTCAATAAGAGCACTCAGGTGAGCATTGCAAAAAAACTTGGAATATCGCAGATGACAGTTTCGAGAATAGAGAAGAAACTTTTAGAAAAGATGAAAAAAGAATTGGAACGAATAGACTGATAGTAATTGACAAAATGGAGGATTAAATGGAGCGCAAAGATATTAAATTAGAATATAAATGGGATTTAGAAAAAATATTTAAAGACAAATTAGAATTGCAAAACAGTTTAGCTCTTAGTGAAAATTATTTGAAAGAATTAGAGCAAAAGAAAGAAAATTTAACAAATTCAGCTAAAGATTTTTATGAATTTTTAAAATTAGTAGAAAAAAGCAGCAGAGAAATTAGCAAAATTTATGCATATGCGCATATGAGAAGCGATGAAGATACGACTGATAATGAAAATTTAGAAACTTATCAAATTGCAAGGCAATTAATTGCAAGATATGACGAGAAAATGTCATTTTTCAAGCCTGCAATTTTAGATATGGGCGAAGAGAAATTACAAAAATTTATAGAAGAACTTGACGAATTAAAAATCTATAAACATTATTTTGAAGATATGCTAAGAGAGACAAAGCATGTTCTTTCAAAAGAAGAAGAGGCAGTAATTGCAAGTTTGTCGCCTGTGCTCCAAGGTGCGACAAATACTTATATGACACTTGAAAATTCTGATTTGCAATTTCCAAAAGTAGAAATTGATGGTGAAAAAGTTCAACTTTCAAATGCAAATTTTGTACTGCATGAACAAAATCCTAATCGTGAGATAAGAAAAAATGTTTACGAAAACTATTATAAAGTCTTTTCTGATTATGCAAATACAATTGCTTCGATTATGGATCAGGAATTTAAAGGCCATACGGCACTTTCAAAGCTCAGAAAATATTCTTCATCTAGAGAAATGTTTTTGAGCGCAAATAATATTCCCGAAAAAGTGCATGAAAATTTGATTGAAGTTATAAATAAAAATGCGCCAGTGCTACATGGCTATATGGAACTTAGAAGAAAAGTTTTAGCATTTGATAAGCAGTACTTTTATGATATCTATATGCCAATAATTCCAGGCTTCGAAAAGAAATATACTTATGAAGAAGCAAAAGAATTAGTTTTAGAAGCTATAAAACCTTTGGGAGAAGAATATGTAAAGATTGCAACTGAAGGTTTAAATTCCAGATGGTGCGATGTCTATCCAAATAAGGGTAAAAGAAGTGGAGCATATTCAAGCGGAGTCTATGATACACAACCGTATATACTCTTAAACTTCAACGGCACCATAGACGATGTGTTCACACTTGCTCATGAACTGGGCCATTCGATGCATTCTTATTATACTCGCAATAATCAGCCGTTTATCTATGGCAGATATTCAATATTTTTGGCAGAGATTGCCTCGACTACAAATGAACTCTTGTTGCTCGATCATATGATGAAAAATGCAAAAGATGAAAATGAAAAAGTATTTTTATTAAATCATTATGTAGATTCATTTAGACAGACTGTGTTTAGACAGACCATGTTTGCAGAATTTGAGCATAATGCGCATAAGATAATTGAATCGGGCGAACCACTTACAGCAAAGAGGCTCAGCGAGGAATATAAAAGATTAAATGAAGCCTATTATGGCGATGCGATTGAAGTTGATCAATATATTAGCGTCGAATGGGCGAGAATTCCACATTTCTTTATGGAATACTATGTATATCAATATGCAACAGGATTTTCTAGCGCAGTTGCCCTTTCAGAAAAGATATTGAATGGAGACGAAAAAGATCGCGACAATTATCTAGAATTTTTGAAAGCTGGAGCATCAGATTATCCGATAGAAGTTTTGAAAAAAGCAGGAATCGATATGACGACCAAAGAGCCATTAGATCGCGCAATGGAAAAATTTAGAGAAGTACTTTCAGAATTGGAAGAAAAATTAGCATAAAATTTTGCCCATGGAATTAAAAGACCATGGGCTTTTAATTGTTGACTTGCAAAATAAATTAAAAAGGATTATATTAATATTATAAGAAAATATTTTACAGGGGAGCATATGCTGAGAGGAGATAATATCTCGACCCTTCAAGCTGATCCGGATAATGCCGGCGTAGTTAGTATTAAACTAAAACCAAATGCATATGTATTTGGTTTTTTTAATACTCCATTGTAAAAAAATAGGAGGAAAAAATGAATCAAACAAAAAACAACACAAAAATGCTCGCAGTTGGTGGCATAATGATTGCCTTGTCAATGGTACTAAGTTTTATAAAAATTTATAGAATGCCACAAGGTGGCTCAGTAACGGCCGCATCGATGGTGCCCGTTATAATGTTTTCATTAGTCTATGGCGCAAAGCCTGGGCTCTTTGCAGCTTTAATTTATGGAGTTTTGAAATTCATATCTGGAGGCGGAATTTCAATCCATCCCATGTCGATACTTTTAGATTATATATTGGCTTTTGGCTCATTGGGCCTTGCAGGAATTGTAACTCGCGGAGAAAAATCTTTAACTAAAGCAATAATAGGCACAATACTTGCAGTATTTATGCGATTTCTATTTCTCTATATTGCAGGCGTAATCGTTTGGGGCTCTTACGCTCCAGAAGGAATTCCAGCTTGGCTTCATTCATTAACTTATAATGCAAGCTATATGATTCCGGAACTAATCGTAACTCTTGTAGTCGTTGTTATTTTATATGACAGAATCTATAAGGCGATGAAAAAAAACTATTAAAGATTAATAAATTGGCGATTCTAAATGATGGAATCGCCATTTTTTTTGTGCAATTTTTAAAATATATAAAAAAATTTAAATATTTATTGCTATTATATTATAATTATTATATAATATGGTTATTAAAACTATGTAAGCTCTAGTTTGAATTGAGGTGATAATTTGGACGTATTTGAAAATCTTTTTGAATTTAGATTGCCAAGATGGGAAGAACTTCCAGATTTTGGAATCTATAACGATCAATTAGTAACACTTGTAACTAATAGTTGCAAAAAATTATATTTAGATTCAGACAATATTTTAACTGCATCTATGATCAATAATTATGTCAAATTGGGATATCTTAAAAAGCCTGATAAGAAAAAATATTATAAAGGCCATATTGCAAATCTGATAATCATCACAGCATTAAAACAGATTATGAGTTTAGATATTATAACTAAGGGCATAAATTATGAAATTAGCTCATTAGGGGCCAAAGAAGGATATGATAGTTTTTGCGAAGAGTTTGAAAAGAGCATGGAAATTGTGCTCTTGGTAATTTCAGACGATAAAAAGGCAAAAGAAGTTTTACTTGGCAAGGACTATTCCATAAAGCCAGAACTGAAAGGCATTAAAGCCGCCACAGTTTCATTATGTTGCAAATTAATAACAGATTATTATATAGAAAACAGAGGATCATTTAAGCCTCAAAAACAAATAATTGATGAAGGAGAACAGAAAGAATGAATAGAGAAAAAATCGCAATACTAACAGATACAGGTTCAGACATTGGATTAAAGTATGCAAACGAGCACGATATTAATTTAATCCCGCTTCATGTAAATTTTTCTGATAGATCTTATAGGGAAGTAGTAGAACTAACTAGCGAAGAACTATATGAAAAATTAGAATTAGAAATACCAAAGACTAGCATTGCATCAATCGAAGAGATAAAAGATGAATTCAAAAAAATAAGAGAAAAGGGAATAAAAAAAGTGATTGCGATTGCAATAAGTTCGAATCTGAGTGGTTTTTGTAATGCAATGCGATTAGCTGCAAAAGAAATGGAAGATATGGATATTTTTGTATATGATACTAAAAACATATCTATCGCAACGGGCTTTTATTCAATCTATGCGCGCGAATTAATCGATCAAGGTCTGAGCTTTGAAGAGATAAAAGAAAAAATGAACGAAAAGATTACTGCTTCATCAGTATTTTTTACAGTAAAGAGCTTAAAACATCTCATAAAGGGCGGAAGAATTGGCCGAGTTAAAGGCTCACTTGGAGAATTTTTGAGCATAAAGCCCATAATTAGCTGTGATCCAGAAGGAGTTTATTACAATTATGATGTGGCTAGAGGCGATAAAAATTCACTTAAAAAATTGATTAAAGCAGCCCAAGATAAAATTTCTGAATGTAATAATTATTATTTGGCAATAGGTGAGGGAAATAACGAAAAAGGACTTGCATATTGCAAAGAGATTATGAAAAAAGAAATTGAAGGAGCAAAAATATATTATGAAATGAAGATTGCCCCATCGCTTGGAACACACACGGGACCAGGACTAATGGGAATTGGAGTTTTTAATGCAGATTAAATGTGTAAGAAAAATTTAATGGGGTATATAGAAATTGATAGAGTTTATCAAATGAATTTTAGGAGGAAATAATGAACAATTTTATTGGTAAAAAATTAGACGAATTTAAAGTTCCGGTTTATCATGACGGAGTATTTTCAGAGGTAACAGAAAAAGATTTAGATGGAAAATGGAGTGTACTATTTTTCTATCCTGGAGACTTCACTTTTGTATGCCCAACTGAATTAGAAGATTTAGCAAATCATTATGAAAAGTTTAAAGAGATTGGCGCTGAAATATATTCAGTATCCACAGATAGTGAATTTGTGCACAAAGCTTGGAAAGATAAATCAGAAGCTATTAAAAAAGTTGAATATCCAATGATTTCAGATAGAACTTTTGTATTATCAAATATGCTTGGCGTATTAATTCCTGAAGAAGGACAAGCATTAAGAGGCACATTTGTAATAAATCCAGATCGCGAGATTATGGCTTATGAAATTCACGCATTGGGAATTGGAAGAGATGCAAAAGAACTTCTAAGAAAAGTTGAAGCAGCTCAATTTGTCTACAAAAATGGCGACAAAGTTTGCCCAGCAGCTTGGCATCCAGGAGATGACACATTAACTCCAGGAATCGACCTAGTTGGTGAAATTTAAAAACAAAAATAGAAGCTCCCGATTTTATCGGGAGCTATTTTTATGGTGGAACATACTGGGCTCGAACCAGTGACCCCTACGATGTCAACGTAGTACTCTAGCCAACTGAGCTAATGTTCCGTAAAAACTATAATAACATATTTTTTAAATCTTAACAAGGTTTTAAAATTTAATTATACATTTTCACATAAATTACTTATTTATGCTATAATTGATT